>NZ_JBEZUT010000190.1:0-16813 GCF_040636595.1 Kitasatospora sp. NPDC036755 | reverse complement strand
ATCCAGCCCCCGCAGCACCCACCCCCGGAGCCGCCCCCGGCCCCCCACCCTCCCGAGAGCCCCCCCCCCCCGAACACAGGAACGCCCCCTCCCCGACCCGAAGGCCGGAAAGGGGGCGCTCCCCAAGGGCTCTGCTACAACCTCAGTTGTCGCCGTCCTCGTCGATCAGGAAGCCCCGCATCGGTGCCGGAGCCTGCTGCATCGGCTGCGGCGGCTGCGGACGGACGGCCGCCATCGGCTGGGTCATCCCGGCCGGCTGCATCTGCGGCGCACCGCTGTTGCCACCGGCCGACTGCCCGCCGAAGCTCGGCGCCGAGGAGCTGCCGCCGAAGGAGCTGTTCCCGCCGAAGGACGGCGAGTTGCCCCCGAAGGACGGCTGGTTGCCACCGAAGCCCGGCGCACCGCTGCTCATCGCGCCGGCACCGGCCGGAGCCATCGACGAGGCCGCCGGCGGCAGCGAGGCGGTGGCGGGGATCCGCGGCGGGGCGAGCGAGTCGTCGGCCTGCGACTCCAGCTGGCGCAGCTGGGTCTCCAGGTACGACTTCAGTCGCGTGCGGTACTCACGCTCGAACGCCCGCAGGTCCTCGACCTTGCGCTCCAGCGTGGCCCGTGCCGACTCCAGCGAGCCCATCGCGACGCGGTGCTTCTCCTGGGCGTCCCGCTCCAGCGCGTCGGCCTTGGCACGGGCGTCGCGCTCCAGGCCCTCGGCGCGGCTGCGCGCCTCGCCGACGATCTTGTTGGCCTCGGAGCGGGCCTCGGAGATCGCCTGGTCGGCGGTCTGCTGAGCGAGCGCCAGCACGCGGGCGGCGCTGTCGCCGCCGGGGCCCTGCTGCTGCATCGGGGCGCCCATGGGGCCACCCATCTGCTGCGGGCCGCCCATGGGGCCGCCCATGGGCTGCATCTGCTGCTGGCCCATGCCCTGGCCCATCGGGTTGCCCATCTGCTGCGGGCCACCGGGGCCGCCCATGGGCTGGAGCATCTGACCGCCCATCGGCTGGACCAGCTGCTGCTGGCCGCCCATGGTCTGGTTCATCTGCTGCTGCGGGCCGCCGGCAGCGGGAAGCTGCGGGGCGGAGCCGGCGGGCAGGCCGAGGGGCTGGTTGCCCATCTGCTGCTGGGGGCCGGGGCCCATCTGCTGCTGCTGGGGACCACCCGGGCCCATCTGCTGCGGGCCGCCGGGGCCCATCTGCTGGGGGCCGCCCGGACCCTGCTGTCCGGGGACCGGCGGGCCGGATATGGCGGCGGGCACCGGAGCGCCGCCCTGTCGGGGCGCGTCCTGCTGCGGCTCCTTGCGGAGGTTGGCCTGGTTCTGCGCGGCGGCACGAGTCGCGGCGGCCAGCTTGGCACGCAGGTCCTCGTTCTCCCGGAGGAGGCGGGTCAGCTCCGCCTCGACCTCGTCGAGGAAGGCATCGACCTCGTCCTCGTCATAGCCTTCACGCAGGCGGACGGTCGTGAACTGCTTGTTCCGAACGTCCTCGGGGGTCAATGGCATCTCTTCACCTCAACGTGATCGTCGGCACACCGGCATCCTGTCGCATCGCTCACCTACGACTAGGGGTGCACAAGCGAGATCAGGACATACACAATGATCATCAGTACGAAGAAGGACAGGTCGAGCGCCACGCCCCCGAAACGCAACGGCGGAATGAGCCGCCGAAGAAGCTTGAGCGGCGGATCCGTGACAGTGTACGTGGCCTCCAGGACCAGGACCATGGCCTTGCCGGGCCGCCACGAACGCGCGAACTGGAAGACCCAGTCCATGACCAGTCGTACGAGCAGGAACACCAGGAAGACGGTCAGGGCGTAGTAGAGCACCGCCCACACGATGTCCATCGCGTTTCCCTCTCCCCGGTCCCGACATCTCGGGCCTGCCGCTCGTCACCTGTCGCTAAACCCACTGTTGATCAGATCCACACGTAAAGTCGTGGCCGGGTCAGCTCTGGTTGAAGAACCCACCCTCGGCGATCCGAGCCTTGTCCTCCGCCGTGACATCGACGTTAGCAGGCGACAGCAGGAACACCTTCTGTGTCACGCGCTCGATACTGCCGTGCAGACCGAAGACGAGTCCAGCGGCGAAGTCTACGAGGCGCTTCGCGTCGGTGTCGTCCATCTCGGTCAGATTCATGATCACGGGGGTTCCGCCACGGAACTGTTCCCCGATGGTACGGGCCTCGTTGTAGGTTCGGGGGTGCAGCGTGGTGATGCGGTAGGGCTCTCGTTCGTTCACGACCTTGGGCATGATCACCGGTGCGCTCTTCTCCAGGTTGTGGCGGCGTTCGGGTGTGATGGACGACACGGGGGCCATCCTCGGAGTCTCCTGGCGGATCGGCACCGCCGCGGGCACCGGTTGCGGGGTGATCGAGGAGACCGGGGCGGGCGCGGCGGCCGCCGGGGCCGGAGCCGGCCGGGGGATGTCCTCGGTCCGCTGGCCCGTCCGGATCGGTTCGGGGTCCGCGTCGTAGTCGTCGTCGGGGTCGTACCCCTGGCCGTCGTACGTCTCGTCCTCCACGAGGCCGAGGTAGACCGCCATCTTGCGCATCGCGCCGGCCATGCTCCTGTCTCCTCCGCTCATAGCCACCTCGCTGACGCTCGGTGGCGACTTCGCGATGCGCGCACCTTCTGATGGTCGCTCGCTTCGCTCTCTCCGCAAGGACCGGCTCCGTCCCGGCAGCCCGGGCTCGTGACGGCCCTGCCTGCGGATTCCGCGGTCCCTCCACGACGGCGTGTCAGCCCGACGGCCGGTCAGATGCGTGGAGTGGGGGCCGCGGAGCTGCGATCCACGGTTCGCTAGCGCTCCGAAGAGCTGCTAGATTCTGTCCTATTTTGTCCTGCTGTCTGATCTACTTACCCGGTGACGTTACCTGAGGGGTGACCTCACTCCGAGTACCGCCGTTCCGACGCGCACATGTGTCGCTCCCGCGGCAATCGCCTGCTCAAGGTCCCCGCTCATCCCTGCGGAGACCATGGTGGCAGCCGGATGGTCCGCCCGTACGGCGGTTGCGATTTCCGCCAGCCGATCGAAGGCGCGGGCCGGGTCCCCGGCCAGTGGTCCGGCCAGCGGAGCGACGGTCATCACACCGTCCAGACGCAGCCCGGGCGTGTCGGCGATCGCGTCGGCCAGTTGCGCGACGTCCTCCGGCGCGACCCCCGCCCGGTGTTCACCCTCCCCGTACGCCTTGTCCAGCGCCACCTGCACCAGGCAACCCAGCTCCGGGCGCTCCGACTTGAGCACCGCCGCGGAGAGCGACTCGACCAGCCGGAGCCGGTCCACCGAGTGGACGTGGTTCGCGTACCGGACGACCGAGCGGACCTTGTTGGTCTGCAGCTGGCCGACGAAGTGCCAGGAGAGAGGAAGGTTTCTGCACTGCTCCGCCTTGGGAGCGGCGTCCTGGTCGCGGTTCTCCGCGACGTCCGTCACACCGAGTCCGGCCAGCAGCGCGGTGTCCTCGGCGGGGTAGGTCTTGGTGACGACGACCAGCTTGACCTCACTCCGGGCGCGCCCGGCGGCCGCGCACGCGTCCGCGATCCGGCGCTCGACCACGTCGAGGTTGGTGCCGAGTTCCTCGTAGCGGGCCCGCTGGCCCTCCGTCAGGGCCTCGGCGAACCCGGTGCTTCCCGGGAACGGTCCGTAGATGTCGTTCGTCATCAGTGATCAGAGCCCAACCAGACGTAGCTCGCGAGCCGCCCGGTGCGCTGCTCGCGGCGATAGGAGTAGTGATCGGCGGATTCGAGGGTGCAGACCGATGATCGCACCAGCTCGTTGACCCCCGCCGCGGCCAGCTGGGCCGCGACTCCCTCCGGCACGTCCAGGGCCGGCGTGCCCCAGGAGGTCTCGGCGAAGGCCTCCGGCACCACTGCGGCGACCTCGGCCCGCAGCTGGGCCGGCACTTCGTAGCAGCGGCCGCAGACCGCCGGTCCGGTGGCGGCCGTGATCCGCGAGGGCTCCGCGCCCAGTTCGACCATCGCCCGGACGGCCGCGGGCACCACCCCGGCCGCCAGCCCGGGCCGGCCCGCGTGGGCCGCGCCCACCACGCCCGCCACCGGATCGGCCAGCAGCACCGGGGTGCAGTCGGCGGTGAGGACCGCCAGCGCGAGCGGCCGGTCGGAGACCACCGCGTCCACCGTCGGGGCCTGCCCGAGCGGCTGGCGCTCGGTCACCACGGCGACCTCGGCGCCGTGCACCTGGTTCATCCACACCACGTCGGCCGGGTCGAGGCCCAGCCTCCGGGCGGCCAGCGCCCGGTTCTCCCGCACGGCCAGCGGGTCGTCCCCCACCGCGCCGCCGAGGTTGAGCTCCCCGTACGGCGAAGTGCTCACCCCGCCCCACCGTGAGGTGAAGGCGAAGTGAGCACCCGCGCGGATCGCGTGATCGATCACTTAAGGAAGTCCGGGACGTCGAGTTCCTCGGCCGGGCTCTCCACGAACGGCTGCCGGGCCGGCTGCACCTGCGGCGGCACCGGGGCGGAGGCGGTGGTGGTGGCCGGGGTCTCGGCGGTCCGGCTCGGCGCGGAGGACGAGGACTCGCCCTCCGAACGGGACGTCACCGAGCCGATGGTCCCGTAGGGGCGGCCGGCCGGACGCTCCGGGGCGGCCGGCGGGGTGGCCGGGCGCTCCGGGGTGGTGGACTTGACGACCGGGTCGCGGACGATCGCCGGCGGCTGCCCGCCGTCGAAGCCCGCCGCGATGACGGTGACCCGGACCTCGTCGCCGAGCGCGTCGTCGATGACCGCACCGAAGATGATGTTCGCCTCGGGGTGGGCGGCCTCGCTGACCAGCTGGGCCGACTCGTTGATCTCGAACAGGCCGAGGTCGGAGCCGCCCGAGATGGACAGCAGCACGCCGCGGGCGCCGTCGATCGAGGCCTCCAGCAGCGGCGAGGAGATCGCCATCACGGCGGCGGCCTTGGCGCGGTCCTCGCCGCGGGCCGAGCCGATGCCCATGAGCGCCGAACCGGCGTCCGACATGACGGACTTGACGTCGGCGAAGTCGAGGTTGATCAGGCCCGGGGTGGTGATCAGGTCGGTGATGCCCTGGACACCGGAGAGCAGGACCTGGTCGGCCGAGCGGAACGCGTCGAGGACGCTGACCTGGCGGTCCGAGATGGACAGCAGCCGGTCGTTCGGGATCACGATGAGGGTGTCGACCTCTTCGCGCAGGGAGGCGATGCCGTCCTCGGCCTGGTTGGCCCGGCGGCGGCCCTCGAAGGTGAACGGGCGGGTGACCACACCGATCGTCAGGGCGCCCAGCGAGCGCGCGATGTTGGCGACGACGGGCGCGCCGCCCGTGCCCGTGCCACCGCCCTCGCCGGCGGTCACGAAGACCATGTCGGCCCCCTTGAGGACCTCCTCGATCTCCTCGCGGTGGTCCTCGGCGGCCTTGCGGCCGACCTCGGGGTTGGCGCCGGCGCCGAGGCCCCGGGTGAGTTCACGGCCCACATCGAGCTTGACGTCGGCGTCGCTCATCAGGAGGGCCTGCGCATCGGTGTTGATCGCGATGAACTCGACGCCCTTGAGACCGACCTCGATCATCCGGTTGATGGCGTTGACACCACCGCCGCCGATTCCGACGACCTTGATGACTGCGAGGTAGTTCTGCGGTGCTGCCACGTCGAAGGCCTCTCGCCTCGAATTTCCGGGTCGGCCCGACCCGGGGCGGGGCCGTACCGACGGATGTCGATGGGTAGGGAGCCTGGTTTCTGACTGTATGTCCGAAATGCCGACCGCCGACCCCAACCCTAAACTTGACCTTTAGGGTTAGTTCTGTGCCTCCGTCACATCACCAGGAAACACAGTCTGGTGACACAGGACACTAGGTGGCTCCAGGCACGTGTTTCAACGAACACGCCGAGCTTCCCTTTTTCTTTTGAGCCTATGTGATCATCGGCCGGCTTAGGAAACCGGGGGTGACCACCAAGAGTCGGGCCGACACTTCAAGGCGTCAACCCCTCCCTCAGGCAGAGAACCTACCGGATCATCCCGACACCGCCGGCGCCTCCGGCGCCGTCACGTCGAAGTTCGTGCCCTTCTGGTTCATCAGCGCGACCAGTACCCGGGCCTTCCGGTCGATCTGCTCCGGACTCCCCCAGCGCACCGTCGCACCCCCGCTGAGCTGCAACTGGATGTCGTCGTACGAGTGCACCAGCACCGAGCCGGCCCGCTTGGCGACCTCCGGCGGCAGGCCGGCGGCCACCGCCACCGCGCCCTGCACCAACTGCGAACGGGAGATCACCCCGTCCACGTCGTTCGCCTGCTGACTGAGTCGCAGCTCGACCACCGGAACGCCCTCCGGCGGGGCCGGTTCGGTGGCGAAGCTCACGCCCCCGGCATCCACCTGGGTGAACTGACCGTCATCGCCCTTGACCGCGGCTACGGCCTTGCGCTCCACGACCTTCACCCGCAGGGTGTGCGGCCAGCCCCGCCACACCTCGGCCCTGGCCACCCGGGGGATCGCCTCCACCCGGTGCTGGACGGCGTCCAGGTCCACGCGCGCCAGCGGCCCGTCGCCGAGCCCGCCGACCGCCTCGCGGACCTGGTCCGCCGTCAGCTTGTCGTCGCTCGCTCCCTGGACGGCGACCGTGCGCACGTCCAGGACCGAGGAGAAGAACACCAACCAGGCCAGCACGCCGAGCACCGCGGCGCCGAGCACGCCCAGCACCACGATGCCCCGCCGGGAGAGCCGGAGGCGGGGAGCGGACTCCTCCTCCTCCAACTCCTCCTCCAGCGGGTCGGCGAGCCGGCCGTCAGCCACGGCGGCGACCGCCGCGGTGCGCCTGGATCGCCTCGTAGACCATGCCGACCAGCAGGTCGTCGGCGTCCCGGCGGCCGAACTCGGCGGCCGACCGGCTCATGTCCCACAGCCGCTGCGGGTCGGTGAGCACCGGCAGCACGTTCTGCAGGACCCAGTCCGGGGTCAGCTCGGCGTCGTCCACCAGCAGACCGCCGCCGGCCTTGACCATCGGCTGGGCGTTCAGCCGCTGCTCGCCGTTGCCGATCGGCAGCGGGACGAAGGCGGCCGGCAGGCCGACGGCCGCCAGCTCGGCCACCGTCATGGCGCCGGCCCGGCAGAGCATCATGTCGGCGGCCGCGTAGGCGAGGTCCATCCGGTCCAGGTACGGCACCGGGCGGTACGGCGGCATCCCGGGGACGTCCGCCACCTGCGGCAGCTCGTTCTTCGGGCCGACCGCGTGCAGGATCTGCACGCCGTACTGCTGGAGCCGGGGGGCGATCGCGGTGATCGTCTCGTTGAGCCGGCGGGCGCCCTGGGAGCCGCCGGAGACCAGCAGGGTGGGCAGCCGCTGGTCGAGGCCGAAGTACTGGCGGGCCTCGGGGCGGGCCGCGGCGCGGTCCAGGGTGGCGATGGTCCGGCGCAGCGGGATGCCGATGTACCGGGAGTCGCGCAGCTTGCTGTCCGGCGTGGAGACCGCCACGAAGTCGCTGTAGCGGGCACCGATCTTGTTGGCCAGGCCCGGGCGGGCGTTCGCCTCGTGCACCACGATCGGCACCCCGGCCCGCTTGGCGGCCAGGTACGCCGGCATCGCGACGTAGCCGCCGAAGCCGACCACGGCGTCCGCGTTGACCCGCTCGATGATCTCCTGGGCGGCCCGGACGGTGCCGCGCAGCCGGCCGGGGACGGTGATCAGCTCCGGGGTGGGCTTGCGGGGCAGCGGGACGGCCGGGATGAGCTCCAGCTGGTAGCCGCGCTCGGGTACCAGCCGGGTCTCCAGTCCGCGCTCGGTGCCCAGGGCGGTGATCCCGACGGACGGGTCGTGCCTGCGGAGGGCATCCGCGAGGGCCATGGCCGGCTCGATGTGACCGGCGGTCCCCCCGCCGGCGAGTACGACATGCACCGAAATTCACCGCTCCCTGCGTGCCGGCCCCGGGGCCGGGCGCGCTGTGGTTCGTCGTCGTGGCAGCACCCGGGCCAGTTGTCTCCTGATCCGGGAGTTCTTGCTCCGGGCGGCCAGGGCCGCCTTCGCGCCGGAGGTGCTGCGCGCCAGGCACAGCAGCACACCGATCGCGGACATGGCCGACAGCATGGCGGAACCGCCGTAGGAGAACAGCGGGAGCGGGACGCCCGCGATGGGCAGCAGTCCCAGCGCCGACCCCAGGTTGATCATGGCCTGCGCCATGATCCAGGTGGTGGCGGCTCCCGCGGCGTACCTGACGAAGGGGTCCTTCGTACCGATGGCCACACGGATACCCGCGTAGCCTAGTGCCGCGAAGAGACCGAGGACCGACAGCGTCCCCACCAGACCGAGTTCCTCACCGGTCGCGGCGAAGATGAAGTCGGTGTGCGCCTCGGGCAGCTGGCCCCATTTCTCCACGCCGGCGCCGAGGCCGGTGCCGAAGCCGCCGCCGTTGGCGAACGCGAAGACGCCGTGCAGGGCCTGGAAGCAGGCTCCCTCCGGGTCGATCTTGGTGACGCCGATGCAGCCCAGCCGTTCCGCCCGGTGCGGCACGGTGACCACCAGCGCGGTGCAGACCACCACCGCCACCCCGAGGGTGGCCACGAACAGCCGCAGCGGCGCGCCGACCATCCAGAGCAGCGCGAACACCATGGCCACCAGGATCATCGAGGTGCCCATGTCGCCGCCGAACATGATCAGCGCGAGCAGCAGCAGGGCCCCCGGCACCAGCGGCACCAGCAGGTGCTTCCACGAGTTGAGGGTGCCGGCCTTCTGCTTGCGGGCGAGCAGGTCGGCGCCCCAGAGCACCAGCGCGAGCTTGGCGAACTCCGAGGGCTGGAACTGGAAGAAGCCGAAGTCCAGCCAGTTCTGGTTGCCGTTGATCCGCACCCCGATGCCGGGGATGGCGACCAGGGTGAGGGCGCCGATCACGGCGATCATCACCGGGTAGGTGATCACCCGCAGCACCGCCACCGGCACGGAGGCGAAGCCGATCAGCAGGACCAGGCCGAGGATGGCCGCGATCGACTGCTTGAGGAAGTAGTACTGCGCCGTGTGGTGCTGGTTCAGGGCGAGGATCTGCGAGGCCGAGAAGACCATCATCAGGCCCAGCACCACCAGCAGCAGGGTGCTGCCGACGACCAGCAGGTACGGGGTGAGCGGCCGGTCCAGCCAGTACCGCACCCGGGCCCGGAAGGCCTGGACGCGGGCCAGCGGACCGGCCGACTTGTACTTCGTCGTGGTGGCGGAGATCACTCTCATCGGCTCGGCGGCATCCCGCTTCACAACGCCGGAATCCGCTCTGCCCTGCCCCGCCACCGCTCCCCGCTCACTCTCTCCGTCCGACTACCGCGCCGGCCCGCCTACTCGCCCGCCAGCTCCCGCACGGACGCCGCGAAGAGGTCGCCGCGCTCGCCGTAGTTGGTGAACATGTCCATCGAGGCGCAGGCCGGTGCCAGCAGCACCGTGTCACCCGATCGGGCGAGCGACGCGGCCGTTCGAACGACCTCGGCCATCGCCACCGCGCCAGTCTGGCCCTCGGCCGCCTCGATCACCGGCACATCCGGAGCGTGTCGCTCCAGGGCCTCCCGGATCACCGCGCGGTCCTGGCCGATCAGGACCACCGCGCGCAGCCGCTCGGCCGCGCCCCGCACCAGGTCGTCGAAGGTCGCGCCCTTGGCCAGGCCCCCGGCGATCCAGACGATCGGCCGGTAGGCGGCCAGCGAGGCGGCCGCCGCGTGGGTGTTGGTGGCCTTGGAGTCGTCGACGTACGTGACCTCACGGACCGTGCCGACCTCGGCGATCCGGTGGGCGTCCGGGCGGAAGGCCCGCAGACCCTCCCGGACGGCCTTCGGCTCGACGCCGTACGCCCGGGCCAGCGCCGCCGCGGCGAGCGCGTTGGCGATGTTGTGCGGGGCCGGCGGGTGCACGTCCTCGACGGCGCCCAGCTCGGCCGCGTTCTTGGCCCGGTCCTCGACGAAGGCCCGGTCCACCAGCAGCCCGTCCACCACGCCGAAGTTCGACGGGCCGGGCGCGCCGAGGCCGAAGCCGACCGCCCGGCAGCCCTCCTCGACGTCGGCCTCGCGGACCAGCGCCTCGGTGGCCGGGTCGGCCAGGTTGTACACGCAGGCGACGACGTTGCCCTCGTAGATCCGGCCCTTGTCGGCGGCGTACGCCTCCATCGAGCCGTGCCAGTCGAGGTGGTCGGGCGCCAGGTTGAGCACCGCCGCCGAGTACGGGCGCAGCGAGGGCGCCCAGTGCAGCTGGTAGCTGGAGAGCTCGACGGCGAGCACGTCGTACGGCTCCTCGGCGAGCACCGCGTCCAGCACCGAGACCCCGACGTTGCCGACCGCGGCGGTGCGCTTGCCGGCGGCGGTGAGGATCGAGGCGAGCATCTGGACGGTGGTGGTCTTGCCGTTGGTGCCGGTGACGGCCAGCCAGGGGGCGGGCTCGCCGGTGCCGGGCAGCGGCCTGCGCAGCCGCCAGGCCAGCTCGACGTCCCCCCAGACCGGCACCCCGGCCGCCTCGGCGGCGGCGAACAGCGGGCTGTCCGGCGCCCAGCCGGGCGAGGTGACGATCAGCTCGGTGCCCTCGGGCAGGCTCGCGCCGTCGCCGAGCCGCACGGTGACGCCCAGCGCCTCCAGCCCGGCGGCCCGGGCGGCCAGGCCGGGCCCGCTGCCGCCGTCCACCACGGTGACCCGGGAGCCGAGGCCGTGCAGGACGCGCGCGGCGCTGATGCCCGAGACGCCGAGCCCGGCGACGACGACCGACAGGCCGGCGAAGTCCGGGTTGGCCGGGTCGGCCGGGGCCCGGCCGGTCAGGTCGGGGTCTGTCATCCGGTCACCCATCCCGCGTAGAACAGGCCGAGGCCGACGGCGACGCAGAGGCCCTGGATGATCCAGAACCGGACCACGATCAGGACTTCGGTCCAGCCCTTGAGTTCGAAGTGGTGCTGCAACGGCGCCATCTTGAAGACGCGCTTGCCGGTCATCCGGAAGGAACCGACCTGGATGATCACCGAGAGGGTGATGATCACGTAGAGGCCGCCGAGCAGGGCGAGCAGCAGCTCGGTGCGGGAGCAGATCGCCAGGCCGGCCAGGGCGCCGCCGAGGGCGAGCGAGCCGGTGTCACCCATGAAGATCTTGGCGGGCGAGGTGTTCCACCACAGGAAGCCGAAGCAGGAGCCCATCAGGGCGGAGGCCACGACGGCGAGGTCCAGCGGGTCGCGGATGTCGTAGCAGTTGGCGGTCGCGGTGATGGCGTAGGCGCAGCTCTGGGTGTGCTCCCAGATGCCGATGAAGGTGTAGGCGCCGAAGACCATCACCGAGGCACCGGTGGCGAGGCCGTCCAGACCGTCCGTCAGGTTCACGCCGTTCGACATCGCGGCGATCATGAAGTACGCGAAGATGACGAACAGGACGGGGCCGATCGCCCACTTGAAGTCCCGGACGAAGGACAGGCTCTGGGACGCCGGGTTGAGGCCGCGGTCGTCCGGGAACTGCATCGCCAGGACGGCGAACCCGAGGCCGACGATCGACTGGCCGGCCAGCTTCGCCTTGGCCCGCAGGCCCAGCGAGCGGCGCTTGACCACCTTGATGTAGTCGTCCAGGAAGCCGACCAGGCCCAGACCCGCGGTCAGGAAGAGCACCAGCAGCCCGGAGGCCGTCGGGCTCTCGCCCGTTATCGCCTTCGTGGCGAAGTACGCGATCAGGGTCGCCAGGATGAAGGCGATGCCGCCCATGGTGGGCGTGCCCTTCTTGCTGTGGTGCGCCTTGGGGCCGTCGTCACGGATGTACTGGCCGTAGCCGTGCTTCGCGAGCACCTTGATCAGGGCCGGGGTGCCGAGCAGCGACAGGATGAGACCGATCATCCCGGAGAAAAGGATCTGCTTCATTATTCGGCCACACCGTCCGCCAGGAGGGCCTCGGCCACCTTCTCCAGCCCCACCGAACGGGAAGCCTTCACCAGGACCACATCCCCCGGCCGAAGCTGACTGCGCAGCAGCTCGACCGCCGCGTCCGCGTCGGACACCAGCACCGACTCCTCACCCCACGAACCTTCGTTCCTCGCGCCGAGTTCCATGCAGGCCGCCTCGCGTCCGCCGACCGCCACCAGCTTGGTGACGTCCAGCCGGACGGCGAGCCGCCCGATGGCGTCGTGCTCGGCCAGGCTCTCCTCGCCGAGCTCCCGCATCTCGCCGAGCACCGCCCAGGTGCGGCGGCGCTCCGGACCCCGGCCCCCCATCGAGACGAGCGCCCGCAGCGCGGCCCGCATCGAGTCGGGGTTCGCGTTGTAGGCGTCGTTCACGACGGTGACACCGTCGGCCCGGTCGACGACCTCCATGCGCCAGCGGGACAGCGCACCCGCTTCGCCCAGGGCTGCCGCGGTGTCGTCGACGGACATCCCGAGCTCCACCGCCACCGCGGCGGCGGCGAGGGCGTTCGAGACGTGGTGCTCACCGTACAGGCGCAGCTGCACGGGCGCGGAACCGGCCGGGGTGGTGAGCGTGAACGATGGCCGCCCGGTGGCGTCCAGGCGAACGTCGGTGGCCCGCACGTGGGCGTCCGGTGATTCCCCGAACAGGACCACCTTCGCCCTGGTACGGGAGGCCATCGCGCGCACCAGCCGGTCGTCCGCGTTGAGGATCGCGGCGCCGTCGGCGGGCAGTGCCTCGACCAGTTCGCCCTTGGCCTCGGCGATCGCCTCCTGGGAGCCGAACTCGCCGACGTGGGCGGTGCCGACGTTGAGGACCACGCCGATCCGGGGCGGGGTGATCGAGGTGAGGTACTCGATGTCGCCCTTGTGCCGGGCGCCCATCTCCAGCACCAGGTGCCGGGTGTCGGCCTCGACCCGCAGCGCGGTCATCGGGTGGCCGATCTCGTTGTTGAGCGAGCCGGGCGGGAAGACGGTCGCGCCGCGGTGCCGGAGCAGCTGGGCGATCAGGTCCTTGGTGCTGGTCTTGCCGGCCGAGCCGGTCATCGCGACCACGGCGGTGCCCTCGGCACGGGCGACCACGGCGCGGGCCAGCCGGCCGAGCGCCTCCACCACACTGTCCACCAGGACGGCGGGCACGCCGACCGGGCGGGAGGCCAGCACCGCGACGGCGCCGTCCCCGACCGCCTTGGCCGCGTAGTCGTGGCCGTCCACGTTCTCGCCGACGAAGGCCGCGAACAGGCCGCCGGGGCTCACCTTCCGCGAGTCGACCTCGACCGGTCCGGTGACCACGGCGTCCGGGTCGGCGCCGTCCAGCGTGCCTCCGACGGCGGCGGCCACCTCGGCGAGGGTCAGTGCGATCACTGCTGCTCTACTCCTCGGTCGCCCCGTGCGGCCGTGGTCCGCGCGATGGATTCGCGCAGCACCTCCCGGTCGTCGAAGGGGCGGATCTCGTCTCGTACGTACTGGCCGAGCTCGTGGCCCTTGCCTGCCACCAGCACGGTGTCCCCCGCCCGGGCGCCGGCGACGGCGAGCTCGATCGCCTCGGCCCGGTCGGGGACGACCAGGACGGCCCCGCGCTCGGCCTCGGGCACCGCGGCGGCGCCGGTCAGCATGGTGGCGAGGATCGCCAGCGGGTCCTCGCTGCGCGGGTTGTCACTGGTCAGCAGGGCGGTGTCGGCCAGGCGGGCGGCGATGGCGCCCATCGGGCCGCGCTTGTGCGGGTCGCGGTCGCCGCCGCAGCCGACGACGACGTGCAGCCGGCCCTCGGTGACCTCGCGCAGCGAGGCGAGGACGGCCTTGAGGGCGTCCGGCTTGTGCGCGTAGTCGACGACGGCGACGAACGGCTGTCCGGCGTCCACCCGCTCCAGCCGGCCGGGCACGCCGGGGACGGCGGCCACGCCGGCCACCGCCCGCTCCAGCGGCAGCCCGGCGGCGACCAGCACGGTGATCGCGGCGAGCGCGTTGGCGACGTTGAACGGGCCGGGCAGCGGGACGGAGGCCTCGGCCTCGGCGCCCTCCGGGCCCAGCACCCGGAACGTGGAGCCGACCGGGCCCAGCCGGACGTCCACGGCACGCCAGTCGGCCTCGGCGGCACCGGTGGCCGAGAAGGTGGTCACCGGGATCTTGGCCTCGGCGGCGAGCCGGCGGCCGTACTCGTCGTCCAGGTTGACCACGCCGAGGCGGGACTTGCCGGGCTGGAAGAGCCGGGCCTTCGCCTGGAAGTAGTCCTCCATGTCCGGGTGGAAGTCGAGGTGCTCGGGGGTCAGGTTGTTGAACAGCGCGACGTCGTACGCGACCCCGTCGGTGCGGCCGAAGACCAGGGCGTGGCTGGAGACCTCCATGGTCACCGCGTCGGCGCCGCGCTCGGCCATCACGCCGAGGATCGCGTGCAGGTCGGTGGCCTCGGGGGTGGTGCGCTCGCTCTTGATCCGCTCCTCGCCGACCCGCATCTCGACGGTGCCGATCACGCCCGGGCTGCGCCCGGCGCCGCGCAGGCCGCCCTCGACCAGGTACGAGGTGGTGGTCTTGCCGTTGGTGCCGGTCAGCCCGATCATCAGCAGCCGCTCGGAGGGACGGCCGTAGACGATCGCGGCCAGCTCGCCCATGACGGCCCGCGGCCGGTCCACGACCAGCAGGGGCAGCCCGGTGGGGGCCGCGATCTCGGCGCCGGCCGGGTCGGTGAGCACCGCCACCGCGCCGGCCTCGGCGGCCTTGGCGGCGAACGCCGCGCCGTGGTGGTTGGCGCCCGGGAAGGCCACGTACACGTCGCCCGGCCGGACGGCGCGGGAGTCGTGGGTGACGCCGCCGACGGCGCCGCCCTCGACGGGCGGCAGGCCCAGTTCGGCGGCCAGCTTCGCGAGCGGCAGGGCGGTCGTCCCGGTCGGGCGGGGCGGACTCACGGTGGTTTGATCGGGTTTCGGCACGGCGGGAAGGCTATCCGCCGAAGGGTGTCCAGGGCCAAACCGGCCCTCCGCCGCGCCGTGCTCCAGCCCGGCCCGTTCGTTGCTCATCACTCGCTCACGGCTTCCAGTCGACGGTGAGGTTGGGCGCCTGGCTGCCGCTCGGCGGGACCTGCATGGTCTTCAGGGTGAACTCCATCACCTGCTTGAACACCGGGCCGCACAGCTGGCCGCCGAAGTGGCCGTTGACCGGGCCCTGCAGGGTGCAGGAGACGGTGTACCGGGGGGCGTCGGCGGGGGCGAAGCCGATGAAGGAGGCGGTGTAGCCGTCGTAGCCGACGCCGTTGGCGGCGCCCCGGTTGGCGGTGCCGGTCTTGCCCGCGACCCGGTAGCCGGGGATCGCGGCCTTGCCGCCGGTGCCCTGCTCGTCGTCGACCACCGACTCCAGCATCGAGGTGAGGGTCTTGGCCGTCTCCGGGCTGACCACCCTGGTCTGCTCCCCCGGCGAACTCGGCTTGTACGTGCCGTTCGGGTCGGTGACGCCCTGGACGATGCTGGGCGCGACCCGCACCCCGCCGTTGGCGATGGTCGAGTAGACCGAGGTCGCCTGGAGCGCGTTCATCTGCATCGGGCCCTGGCCGAAGGAGATGTTGTACTTCTCCGACGCGACCAGGTCCTCCGGCTTCTTGAGCTTGCCGGCCGTCTCCCCGGGGAAGCCCAGGCCGGTCGGCTCGGCCACGCCGAACTTGCGCATGTAGCCGTCCAGGACCTTGTTGGCCTCCAGCTGGTCACCGCCGCCGAGGGTCTCCACGGCCTCGATGGTGCCGATGTTGGAGGACTTGGCCAGCACCCCGGCCAGCGTCAGGTACCAGGTGTCGTGGTCGACGTCGTCCTTGAACTGCTGCCCGGCCCGGACCAGCCGGTTGGGCACGGTGACCTTGGTGTCCCAGGTGGCCTTGCCGGAGTCCAGCACGGCGGCCATGCTCATCAGCTTGGCGGTGCTGCCCGGCTCGTACGCGTCGCCCAGGGCGGGGTTGCCCAGGTTGGCCTGCTTGGACAGGCTCAGGTCGTTCGGGTTGAAGCCGGGCGCGGTGGCCATCGCGATGACCTGACCGGTCTTCACGTCCTGGACCACCACGTAGCCCTTCTCCGCGCCGGAGTTGGCCACCTGGTCGGTGATCGCCCGCTGGGCGGCCCACTGGACGTCCCGGTTGATGGTCAGCTTGACGTCGCTGCCCGGCACGGCCGGGTCCATCGAGCCCCCGGCGGTGGGCACCAGCCGCCCGCCCGACTGGGCGTAGCTGCTGTGGCCGTCCTTGCCGGCCAGCAGCTTCTGGTACTGGAGCTCCAGGCCGCCGGCGCCCTCGCCCTCGGCGTTGACGAAGCCGACCAGGTTGGCGGCCAGCCCGTCCGCCGGGTAGATCCGCTTCTGGGTCTCCCGGTTGAACACGCCGGCCAGCGGGTTGGCGCACTCGTTGTCCACCCGGGTGCGCCCGCCCTGGTCGGCGGGCTTGCCGAGCAGCTTCTTCTGGGCCTGGCAGGCCCGCGAGCCGGCCTGCTTCTCCAGGCCCGACTTGAGGTCGCTGATCTGCTTCTTGGCGGCCGGGGTCTGCTGGGCCGCGAGCCGCTTGTAGCGGGTCTTGGGGGTGTGCAGGTCGGCGGCGATCTTCTCCTTGGGCACGCCGAGGATCGGCGACAGCAGCGCGGCCGCCTGCTCCGGCGCGTCCGGGATGCCGGTCGCCTCGGGGGTGAACATCGCCGGGTCGGCGGTGATGTCGTACGCGTCCACGGTGGCCGCCAGCGCGACCCCGTCGGAGGACGTTATCGAGCCGCGTTCGGCGGTGATCGGGATGTTCAGGTAGCGGTTGGTGTTGGCGTCGGCGGCCAGCGCGTCGGCGTCCACCAGCTGGAGCTGCACCAGGCGGCCCGCGAAGACGGAGAACACCAGCGACAGCACCACGGTGATCACCCGCAGCCGGCAGGTGACGGCCACGGACGGAGTTCATCAGACAACAGCCCTTGCCAGGGCCGGTTTCCGTGTTTGATCGGCCCCGAGCGGTCCGCCGGTCGGCGT
>NZ_JBEZUT010000189.1:0-16905 GCF_040636595.1 Kitasatospora sp. NPDC036755 | reverse complement strand
CACTGGCCGCGCACCCGCTGTTCCAGGTGCTGTTGGTGCTGCAGAACAACGACCAGGCCCAACTGGCCTTCCCCGGCCTGCACGCCGAGCCCGAGCCGGTGGCAGCGAGGACCGCCAAGTTCGACCTGGCGGTGGAGCTCGCCGAGGAGTTCGGGGCCGACGGGGCGCCGGCCGGCCTTCGCGGTGTGATCGAGTACTCCGCGGACCTGTTTGACCACGCGTCGGTGGGGGTGCTGGCGGACCGTCTGGTCCGCACGCTGGAGACCTGGGTGGCGGCCCCCGGCACCCCGCTCGGGCGGCTGGAAGTGCTCTCCGAGCGGGAACGGCGTCGGCTCGCCGGGGAGTGGCAGGGACCGGTGCGGGCACTGCCGGAGGCCTCGCTGGTGGAGCTGTTCGCCGCACAGGCCAGCCGTACCCCGGACGCTGTAGCGGTGGTCTACGGCGGCGGGCGGTTCAGCTATCGCGAGTTGGATGAGCGGTCCGGCCGACTGGCGGCCTGGCTCGTCGAGCATGGCGTCGGACCGGAGCGGCCGGTGCCGCTGCTGATGGAGCGTGGTCCTGAGCTGGTCGTGGCGATCCTGGCGATCCTCAAGGCCGGTGGCTTCTACGTCCCGCTGCACCCGGGCTTCCCGATACAGCGGCTGACGCAGATCCTGACGCAGACCGGCGGTCCGGTGGCCCTCACCGACGGAGCGGAGCACCGGGAGCGGATGACCGAGGCCGCGGCCGGGCTGGCCGAGACGCCGCTGGTGACGGCGCTCGATGAGCTGACCCTGCCAGCCAGGTCACTGACTATGCAACCGGTTCACCCCGACCAGCTCGCCTATGTGATGTTCACCTCTGGATCGACGGGGAGGCCCAAGGGCGTCGCAGTCCAGCACCGGGACGTTGCCGCGTTCGTCCGCGACGATCACTGGGAGCAGGCACACGAGCGGGTCCTGCTTCATGCGCCGCACTCCTTCGACGCCTCTACGTACGAGCTGTGGGTGCCGCTGGCCCGTGGTGGCCTGGTGGTACTGGCACCGCCCGGGCAGCTCGATGCGCACTCCATCGGCCGGCTGGTCAAGGAACACGGACTACTCAGCCTGCACCTGACCGCCGGACTGTTCCGGGTGCTGGCGGAGACCGCTCCCGAGGTGCTGGCGCCGCTCGACCAACTGTGGACCGGAGGCGACGTGGTGTCACCGGCGGCGGTGGCCCGGGTGCAGGGAGCGTGTCCAGGCCTGCGGGTGTTCAGCGCGTACGGTCCCACTGAGACGACGGCCTTCGCGGTGACCCACGCCGTCCCCACAGGGTCCGCCGGGGACACCGCAGTGCCGATCGGTACACCGTTGGACGACACCAAGGCATACGTGCTCGACCCGCGCCTGCGGCCGGTACCGGCCGGGGTCCCCGGCGAGCTGTACCTCGCGGGCGCAGGACTGGCCCGCGGCTACTTCGGCGACCCGGGGCGCACCGCGTCCCGCTTCGTGGCCGACCCGTTCGCCAACGACGGCAGCCGGATGTACCGCACCGGTGACCTCGCCCGGTGGCGGTCCGACGGGGTGCTGGACTACCTCGGGCGAACCGACGACCAGCTGAAGGTGCGAGGCTTCCGGATCGAGCCGGGCGAGGTGGAGGCCGCGCTCGCCGCTCACCCCGAGGTCGTCCAGTCGGCAGTCGCCGTCCATGAGGACCGGCACGGCAACAAGCGGCTGGTCGGCTACCTCGTCGCCGCGGAGCCGCTTGACCTGGACGTGGTCCGCGCCGCGCTGGCAGACCGACTGCCCGCCTACATGCTGCCGTCTGCGCTGGTGGCGCTGGACGCGCTGCCCTTGACCGAGAACGGAAAGGTCGACCGCCGGGCGCTGCCCGCCCCGCCTCCGGCCGAGGCCGGCAGCACGAGCGCCGCCCCGCCGCGCACCCCGGAGGAGGCCCGGCTAGCCCGGATCGTCGCCGAGGTGCTTGGCGTCCCCGCAGTCGGACTGCACGACAACTTCTTCGAACTGGGCGGCGACAGCATCCTCGCGATCCAGCTGGCCGGCCGAGCCCGGAGGGAAGGTCTGGTGCTGACAGCGCGCCAGGTGTTCCAGTGTGCTACGGTCGGCGCGCTGGCCGCTGTCGTCGGCGAGGTTGGCGCCGACGAACCGGAGCTGCGCGAGGCAGCCCTCGGCATCGTTCCGGCGACGCCCGTCATCGAGCGGATGCGTGCCGCCGGCGGCACGCTCGACGGTTTCCATCAGTCGGTGCTCTTGCGCACCCCCATCGGGCTTGACCAGGAGCACCTCGAAACTGCGCTGCGGACCCTGCTGGACTGCCACGACCTGCTCCGCGCCCGGCTGGTCCACGAGGGCGGCGGGAACTGGTCGCTGGACGTCCCGCCGCCCGGTACCGGCGGCTCCGCCGGGCTGCGACGCCTCGACGCGCGCGGTACGGACGAGGAGGGCGCCGAACGCGCGTTGCAGGAGGCCGCTGGCGAAGCGCTTGCCAGCCTCCGTCCCGAGGACGGCACCATGGTGCGGGCGCTGTGGTCGGACGGCGGCCCCGACCGGCCCGGGCTGCTCTTGTTGTTGATCCACCATCTGGTGGTGGACGCGGCGTCCTGGCGCATCCTCGCCGAGGACCTGGTGGCCGCCGCCGACGCGGTGGCCGCAGGACGGCCCCCGGCCCTGGACCCCGCCGCCACGTCCTTCCGCAGTTGGTCCCGGCGGCTGGCCGAGGAGGCCAGCACGCCTGCGCGGTCCGCAGAACTCGACCACTGGACCACCGTCCTGGATCGGCCCGCCGGCTCGCTGGGCGAGGTAAGGTCACGGACCGCGTCCGCCGGGCTCGGACGGCTGCGGTCGCTCACCACCACCCTATCGGCCGAACTGACCGCCGAGTTGGTCGGCACCCTGCCAGCAGCCTTCTACGCTGGGACGGACGAGGCCCTTCTGGCCGGCCTCGCCCTCGCCGTGGAGCATCGACGGCGACTGCGTGGCGCTCCGGACGTCGGAGCCGGCCTGCTCGTGGAGGTCGAAGGCCACGGCCGGGCGAGCCTCTTCGATGGTGTCGAACTGTCCCGCACAGTCGGCTGGTTCACCACCCTCCACCCGGTGCACCTCGACCCCGGGACGCCCGGCCGCACGTCGGTGCCCGAGGACCCGGCGCTCGGCGCGGCCTTCAAGCGCGTCAAGGAGCAACTGCGCGGGGTGCCGGACCGGGGCATCGGGTACGGCCTGCTCCGGTACCTCAACCCGGTCACCGCGAAGGAGCTGGCCGCTCTGGCAGAGCCGCGGGTCTGTTTCAACTACCTCGGACGGGTTGCCGCGGGCCGCGCGGACACCGGCGGCTGGTCGGTCGACCCGACGTTCACCATCCTACCGGGTGACACCGAGCCGCCGATGGCCGGCGCTCACGCGCTGACCCTCGATTGTCTGGTGCACGATGTGGCCGGCGAACCGAGGCTGGAAGCCACCTGGACCTGGTCGGACGCCGAACTCGACGAGGACGATGTCCGGGAGCTCGCCCGGCTGTGGACCGAGGCCCTCGACGCGCTCGCGACCCACGCCCGGCGGCCCGGAGCGGGCGGCCACACCCCCTCGGACATGCCGCTGGTCCGGCTCACCGGAGCAGACCTGGAGCGGCTGGAAGGCGCGTGCCCCGGTCTCGTGGAGGTGCTGCCGCTATCCCCGCTCCAGGAGGGCATGCTCTTCCACGCCCAGTTCGACCGGACCGGCGCCGACGTCTACATCACCCAGTGCGCGCTGACCCTGAGCGGTCCGTTGGACGTGTCGGCGCTGCGGGCTGCCGCCGCTGAACTGCTGCGGCGCCATGCCGCCCTGCGGGTCTGCTTCCACGAGACCGCGGCCGGCGAGGCGGTTCAGGTGCTCGTCGACGAGCCGATCGTGCCGTGGACCGAGCACGATCTGTCCGCTCTGCCCGCCGAAGAGGGCGCTGCGGAGCTGGACAGGCTGGTTGAGGAGGACCGGCGGCAGCGGATAGACCTCGCCGCCGCGCCGCTGCTGCGCTTCACTCTGCTGCGACTCAGCCCGCAGCGGCACCAGCTGTTGCTGACCAATCACCATCTGCTGCTGGACGGCTGGTCGGTGCCGGTCGTCTTCGAGGAACTGTTCTCCCTCTACCTCGCCAACGGCGCGGACTCCGGCCTGCCCCGCCCCCGGCCCTACCAGGACTACCTGCGCTGGCTTGGGGCCCGCGACCGGGACCTCACCCGAGCTGCCTGGCGCGAGGCCCTGGCCGGGGCGGTCCCCACGGTGCTGTCCGGGCCCGACCTGGCCACTGCCGCACCGGATTCCGAGCGGCAGGCCGTTGAACTGCCGATCGAGCTGACCCTCAACCTCACCACCCTGGCCCGCCAGCTGGGCATCACGGTCAACACTGTGCTCCAGGCTGCCTGGGGTGTGCTGCTGTCCCGGATCACTGGACGGTCGGACGTGCTGTTCGGCGCTGCGGTCTCCGGTCGGCCGGCCGAGCTCGAAGGGGTGGAACGCACCGTCGGGCTGTTCATCAACACCATCCCGGTGCGGGTTGCCGTCGACCCGGCCGAGCCGGTCACCGCGCTGCTGGCCCGGCTGCAGGGCGAACAGGCCGAACTGGTCCCGCACCACTACCTCGGCCTGGCCGAACTGCAACGGCTCACCGGGTTGCCCCAGCTCTTCGACACCATGCTCACGTTCGAGAACTACCCGGACACCGCCGTCGTGGCGGCTGGCGTACAGGGGCCCACCGTCGAGGAGTTCGACGTTCGCGACGGCACCAGCTATCCGCTGGCGCTGGTGGTCACACCGGGCGAGCGGCTTCACCTGCGCGCTGACCACCAGCCGCAGGCCTTCACCGGTGAGGCAGTAGCCGCGCTGCTCGCTCTGCTCGGCCGAATTCTCGCAGAGATCGTCGCCGATCCCAGCCGACCGGTCGGTACCCTGCCCGGCCCAACCGCCGAACAGGCCCTCGTGCCGACCGCGCCAATTCCCACGCCAGCGCTGCCCGCCGTCGACCGAACCATGGGCCGGATGCCGTACGGCCGACTGGAGACCGCGCTGTGTGAACTGCTCGCTGACGTCCTGGACGTTCCCGAGCTCGGCGCCGAGGACAACTTTTTCGCCCGCGGCGGTGACTCCCTGCAGGCCGCCAGGGCCGCACGCCGGCTGCGCACCGAGCTCGGCCTCCAGGTGGACGTCCGGCTGATCTACGAGTGCGGCACAGCGGCGCAGTTGGTCAGGCGGCTCGGCGAACGCACCGTGGCCGACGATCTGGCACCACTGCTCCCGCTACGCACCGGCGGCGACTGCCCGCCGCTGTTCTGCCTGCATCCGGGCGTTGGCATCGGCTGGTCCTACCTGGGACTCACCCGGCACCTGGACGACTCCCGCCCGCTGTACGCGCTGCAGTCCCGCGGGCTGACCGAACCTGCCGCCCGGCCCGCCGACATGGCTGCGCTGGTGGATGACTACCTCGAGCGGATCCGCTCGGTACAGCCCACCGGCCCCTACCACCTGCTGGGTTGGTCCTTCGGCGGGGTCGCCGCGCATGCTGTCGCCGCCGAACTGCAGCGCCGAGGGGAACGGGTGGGCGTGCTCGCCATGCTCGACGCCTACCCGGCGGCCGACCTGCCGGGGCTCACCCCGGTCGAGGTCGAGCAGGGAGTCCTGCTCGACCTCGCGACCCGCCTCGGCCTCACTCCCGACCCGGGCGTCCTCGACCGCGCCGAGCTGTACCGGATGATCGCCGCGGCACCCGGTGCCGACGAGTACGCCGACCCCGGCACTCTTGACGCGATCGTGGACACCGGAGCCGACAACTCCCGACTGCTGTACGGCCACACTCCTGGCACTTTCCTCGGCGGGCTGCTCTTCTTCACCGCCACCCGCGACCTGTCCGCAGACCGATCGGCGATCGGCTCCTGGCAGCCGCACATCGACGGTGGGATCGACGAACGGCCGGTGGACTGCGGGCACCTGGACATGACGACCGCCCGTGCCCTGGCGGTTATCGGGCCCGCACTGAACGAGGCACTGACGCGCGCGGAGCGGCCGGCCGCAGTGGACGAACAGACCGACACGAGGGGCGGTGCGGCACAATGAACAAGACCGCAACATTCCATGAGATCACCGAGGCCAGCCTGCGGCCCAAACTGGTCCGGATCGAGGGCAACCTGTACGGGGCTGTTTTCACCTTGATGAAACTCGTCCCGGCCCGCTACATCCTGCGCCGTGCCCTGGAGCGCGGCGACCTCGCGCCGGAGACTGTCATCACCGAGACCACCTCCGGCACCTTCGGTCTGGCCCTGGCCATGCAGGCCGCGCTGCTGAACCGCCGTCTGGTTCTCGTCAGCGATCCCGTGATCGACGCCAACCTGCACCGCCGGCTCACCGACCTCGGCGCCGCCGTGGAGATCGTCAAGGAACCCGCCGCCGAGGGCGGCTACCAGGGCTCCAGGCTGGCCCGGCTCGCCCGACTCCGCGCCCAGTTGCCCAGCACCTTCTGCCCCGAGCAGTACACCAATCCCGACAACCCCGCCTCCTACACCGTGATCGCCGAGCACCTCACCGCCAGCCTCGGTCAGGTCGACTGCGTGGTGGGTCCGGTCGGCTCGGGCGGTTCCATGTGCGGCACGGTCCGCGCGCTGCGTTCCGCCACCCCGCACACCCGCGCCATCGGCGTCGACACGCACCGCAGCATGCTCTTCGGGCAGCCCGACGGTCCGCGGCAACTCCGCGGCCTGGGCAACAGCCTGATGCCCGGTAACCTCGACCACGCAGTCTTTGACGAGGTGCATTGGTGCACCGCCGCCGCCGCTTACGCCACCACCAGGTGGGCCCACCGCCGACACGCCCTGTTCCAGGGACCCACCAGCGGAGCCGCTCTATTGGTCGCCCGTTGGTGGGCCGCGCAGAACCCCGACGCGGTCTGCGTGGCGATGCTGCCGGACGAGGGCTACCGCTACCAGGACACGGTCTACGATGACACCTGGCTCGTCCAGCAGGGGATCGACCTGATGCTTCCACCCGAGAAACCAACCGAACTGGCCCACCCCACACAGGAGCACAGCGAGTGGACCTGGTACCCCTGGCAACGCCGCACGCTCTCCGACGTGCTGGGTCGGACCACCCCCGCCGGGCGGCCGCGATGACTGACACGGGCCGTATACGCGGCACCCTCAGGGAACGCACCCGCCAACTGGTCTACGGCGAACTCGACGCGGCCGCGCTGCGCCGCGAACTCGGACCGATCAGCGAGGTCGACCTTGCCCACCTGGTCATGTTGCGCGAACGGGACCTCATCGACCCGCCCGGTGCGGCCCGGTTGCTGCGGCTGATCGGCGACCTGCGAGCTGCGGAGTTCGCTCCGTTGCTCGGGCGGCCCGCCCCGCGCGGCGCCTATCTGATGTACGAGGAGTACCTCGTCGGCGAGCTGGGTGAGGCCGCCGGACGGCTGCACACCGGGCGCTCCCGCAATGACCTCAAGGCCACCGTGACTGCAATCCAACTGCGGGGCTGGACATTGGAATTCCTTTCCGAGGCGACGCGGCTGGAGGCAGTCTTGTTGGCTCGGGCCCGGGCGCATGCAGACGTCCTGATGCCCGTCTACACGCACTTCCAGGCCGCCATGCCGATCACCTACGGCTACTACCTGTCCGGGATCGCACTCGCCCTCGGCCGGGACGTCGAGGCGATGCTTCGCGCCCTCGACGGACTGTCCGCCTGCCCGATGGGCGCCGGCGCCGTGGCCGGCAGCGACCTGCCCATCGATCCCGTCAGGGTGGCGGCGTTGCTCGGGTTCGAGCGCCCCGCTGCCCACGCGCTGGACGCCGTTGCCAGCCGAGACACCCTGTTGCGCCTGGTCGGGGCAGCGGCCGGGGTGGCCATCACGCTCAGCCGGCTGGCCACCGACCTGCAGCTTTGGAGTACCGCCGAGTTCGGCTTCCTGCATTTCCCGGACAGACTGGTCGGTGGCAGCTCCGCGATGCCGCAGAAGCGCAACGCCTTCCTGCTGGAGCACGTCAAAGCCAAGGCTGCCCACGTCCAGGGCGCCTGGAGCGCCGCCGCAGCAGCGATCAAGTCGACCCCGTTCACCAACACCATCGAGGTCGGCACCGAAGCGGTCAGCGCGGCCCTGCCGGGACTCCAGGCGGCCACCGACAGTGTGCTGTTCTGCCAGGCCCTGGTCGGCGGGGCCCGGCCTGTTCCGAAGCGAATGGCCCGGCGCGCCGAAGAGGGCTTTGTGACGGCGACGATCGTTGCCAACGGCCTGGTCCGCGCGGGCCTTCCGTTCCGCACTGCGCACCAGCTGGTCGGCGATGCCGTCAGGAGGACCGTCGAAAGCGGCGGTTCCCGCCTCGAAGGTGTCCGGCTGCCTCAGGGCACCCCGAGCGGGGTGGCTGCCGACGTACCGCTGCGCCAGGCCGCCGAGGCACTGCGCCACGGCGGCGGTCCCGGAGAACTGGATGCCATCCTCGACAGGGCGCTGCGCGACCTGGCCGGTCGGGCCGAGCAGTGCGCCGGGCTGCGTGTCCGGCTACGAGAATCCGCGCGGACCAGGACCGAGGCCGTGCGACACGTCATGGACGAAGGAACAAACGGATGAGCAACCCGTACACCGCAGCACCCGACCGGCCCGAGCCCCGGCTGGTGCTGGTGGAGAGCAACACCACCGGCACCGGGCGCCGGTTCTGCGCCGCCGCGCGCCGCCGCGGCCTGCATCCGGTGATCCTTGCACGCGACCCGGCGCGGTACCCCTACATCGTCGAGGACGGCATCACCGCCGTGGCGCTGGATACCGGCGACAAGGAAGCCGTGCTCGCCGAATGCCGGCGGCTGGCCACCGAGGCCGGACTCGCCGGAGTCACCTCTAGTTCAGAGTACTTCATTGCCACCGCCGCGACCGTCGCTGCCGAACTTGGGCTGCCCGCCCCCGACGCTGAAGCCGTCCGCCGCTGCCGCGACAAGGCGCTCCAGCGCGCCCTGCTGGAGCGCTCCGGCGTATCCGTGCCGCGCCACCGAACCGTCGGAGGGTCAGATGAAGCCGTCTATGCAGCAGAGGAGTTGGGCCTTCCGGTGGTCGTCAAGCCGGTCGCCGGATCCGGCTCGGTCGGCGTCAAGCTGTGCCGTACGGCCGAGGAGACCGCCGTCTGGGCGGGCCGACTGTGCACAGAGGCGGAACTAGGCGCCGCCGACCGGATACTGGTCGAGGAGTTCGTCGAAGGCCCGGAGTTCTCCGTCGAGACCCTCGACGGCACCGTCGCCGCCGTCATCGGCAAACACCTCGGACCGCCGCCGCACTTCGTGGAGACCGGCCACGACTACCCGGCCCCAGCCGAGCCCGCTGAGCGTGAAGCGCTCGGGGAGACGGCGCTGGCCGCGCTGCGCGCCCTCGGCCTCGGCTGGGGCGCCGCTCACACAGAGTTGCGGATGACCGACCGCGGCCCCGTCGTCATTGAGGTCAACCCGCGACTGGCGGGCGGGATGATCCCCGTCATGATCCAAGCGGCCGCCGGCACCGATCTGGTCGACACTGTGATCGCCCGCGCTGCTGGGCAGCCGCTGCCCGACCGGGGCTCGGGAACCGATCACGGCGCGATCCGCTTCCTGCTGGAGCCGGGAACCGTCCGCATCGACGCGGTCCGCCCCCTCGCCGGGTCGCTCCCCGGCAGTCCACACGCTGCCGAACTCACCGTCATTGCCGGTACGGCGGTCACCGCCGCTGGATCGTTCAAGGACCGGCTGGGCTACGTGGTCTGCACCGGACCGGACACCCCGGCTGCCGGGGCCGCCGCCGAACAGGCCCTTGGCGGTCTGCGCCGCGCCCTCTCCCTCACCCGGTTGGACGGCGATGTCGCCGCCGAACTATCGAAGGGCGGCAGATGAGCCCGCACCCCGTATCGCCCGGGGGCACCACCATCCCCCCGGGCCCCGTTCCAGCGGCTCGCCGCAGTGGCCTGTCCTCGGCCGCGGCGGCCACCGCCGTCCTGCTCGCCGGCGTGCCCGCCCCCTGGTTGCGTGAGCACCCCGCGGCGCTTGCCGTCGTTCTTCTCACCATCGCCGGGGCCGGCGCCGTCGCGCTGTGCGCCCGGTCCGCACCGGCGCAGCGCACCGTCCTCGCCGCCGCCACCGTGCTTGCCCTGGTGCTGGTGTTCGGCGTGGTGATCTGGCCCGCGCCGCTCCTGCTCGGTCCCGTGGCGGTGTGGCTTGCCATACGGTACCGGCCCGCCCTGCGGCCCGGCGTCGATTGGCTGCGCCGCGGCAAGCTCGGCCGCGGCCTGTCATGGCAGATCGCCGCCACCATCGCGGTCAGCGCCACGGCGCTGATCCTTTGGGCACTGATCACAGACCCCGTTCCCGGTCCCTACCTGACGAGTATGCAGAGCCGGCCGGTGGTGGTCGCGATGGCCGGGGTGCTGGCGTTCTCGCTGCTCAATGCGGCTTGCGAGGAGGCGGCCTACCGGGGAGTCTTCCAGAGCGAGCTGACGGCCCTGATGGGCGCAGGCCCGGCCGTCGTGGTCCAGGCCGCGGGATTCGGCCTGGCACACGCCACTGGGTTCCCGTCCGGCCCGGCCGGAATCCTGCTGGCCACCGTCTACGGCCTCATGCTGGGGGTGATCCGCCACCGCAGTGCCGGCCTGCTCGCACCATACCTCGCCCACGTGTGCGCGGACCTCACCATCGGGGCGCTGGCCCTGACGGTGCTTGCGTCATGACGGGAGGCCGGACCAAACGCTCCTGGTGGCGTCACCGTCCCGCTGCCCCGGCGGTGGGAGTCCCCGGCCGAGCGCTGCTGGAGATCGACCACGTTAGCAAGGTGTACGCGCGCGGGGCGCGCGCCAACGATGATATCTGCCTGCAGGTCACCGAGGGTGAGGTGGTCGCATTGCTTGGGCACAACGGCGCTGGGAAGACGACTCTGGTCAACCAGGTTGCGGGACTCGCGGTGCCGACCTCGGGTCGCATCCGGGTAGCCGGCCATGACCCCGTCGCCGAGCCCGCGCGGGCCCGTGCCATCGTCTCCTTGATGCCCCAGGCACACGCGCCGCTGGCCGGGGTGACACCCCGGCAGGCGATCACCATGCTGGCCCGGATCCGAGGCGCGAGCCGCACCGAAGCACGGGCTGAGGCCGACGGCCTGCTGTCCGTGCTGGACGCACAGGTATGGGCAGACACTCCCGGCGACCGGCTCTCGGGCGGCATCCGCAGGCTCACCGCGTACGGCATGACCGCTGCCCGGGCTGGCCGGATCATGGTGCTTGACGAGCCGACCAACGACGTCGATCCCGTCCGCCGCCGGTTGTTGTGGCAGGACATCGCGGGCCGGGCCGCCATCGGCCGGGCTGTCCTGGTGGTCACTCACAACATCGGCGAGGCGGAGACCTACGCCGACCGCGTGGTGATCCTCGACGCTGGCCGGGTTGTCCTGCAGGGCATCCCCGCCGAGCTCCGCGCGACTCACGCTGTCGGTCTCGAAGAGCTCTATCCCACGCTGGTCGGATCCGGCGGAAGAGGAGAGTATGCGTAGCTGGACGGCCGAGTATCTGCTCCTACTGCAGTGGGCGGTGCTCCGCAAAAAGCGGTATCTCCCCCTCAACCTGATCATCCAAGTCGGCTTGGCAGTCGGCATAGTGGTTGGCTTCTCCTACATGCTCCCGCAGCTGGATCAGGTTGGTGCGGTCTACCTGACTTCGGGTGCCACCGTCATGGGCTTCATCACGGTCGGAATGGTCCTCGCCCCGCAGGAGGTCGCCCAGGCCAAGCTGGAGGGCGCCTTCGAGTTCAACCGCTCGCTGCCCGTGCCGCGGTCCGCGATGATGGCCGCCGACGCCACCGTCTCATTGGTCACTGCGCTCCCGGGCATCGTGCTAGGACTGGTTGCTGCCCGCCTGCGGTTCGGGCCGGGCCTCGACATCAGTCCGCTGGCCCTGCCCGGCTTCGCCCTCGTCGCGCTCTGCGCCCTCGGCATCGGCTACGGCATCTCCTACGTGCTGACCCCTCCTGCCACCTCCGCTGTCTGCCAGGCGGTGGTCTTTGCATCGCTCATGTTCTCACCGATCAACTTCCCAATCGAGCGTCTACCGAGCTGGCTGGCGGGGGTTCACCATTTCCTCCCGTTTCTCCCGATGGCGCGGATCGCCCGCGGTGTGCTCTTCGCCGACCATCGCGGCGCCGACGCTGCGTCCTTCGTCGTCCTCGCCCTCTGGTGCGCCGGTGGCCTGGCCCTCTCGCTGCGTATCATGTGCCGTCGAGGCTGACTGGATGACGATTTGAACTGGCTGCCAGTTGGATGTAGTTGTTCTATCGATCTGATTCGCAATCAAGGGATCCCTGGAGAACCCGTCGGACTTCGAAGGGTGCGTCGCGAAGGACGCGCAGGCTGCGAACGACGGCATGACCACGATCGGCAAGTTCGAGGGGGACAAGGCCTGGCTGGTTGGCTCCGACAGCCGCAATCGCGGCTCCCTGTTCGTCGCCATCTGGAGCGGCACCGCCACCGAGATCGCCGACTGCGGCGCCCTGGCGGTCTACCCGGCCGGCGGCTGGAGGCGAGACGGTCTCCTACGCCCTTCTCGTGTCCCTGACGACACCCGAGGTCGAGACTGACCTCTACACCCCGACCGCGGTACGGCTCGACGTACCCATCTCGGCCGGCCTGGCCGCGCGAGTGGAGACATCGGCCGGGATCCCCGTACAGCTGCCCTCGGAGTGGTAGACCGCGGCAGCGCTGTGGAGCTGGGAGGGTAGCCAACCCTGCGGCCTGGAGGCTGCCCGCCCCGGGATGCCGGTCCGACGCAGCTGCGCCGGGCCGACGAGGGGTTCTGGCCGCGGCTGCCGCTACGCGGCGAGCGGCAGGTCGTCGCCGCCGCAGGGGAGGGTTCGGAGTTGGCCTGTTTGGGCTTGGTCGAGTGCTCGGGCGAGGGCGTTGACGGCTTTGGTCAGCGGAGTCCTTAAAGAGGTGGCCGTAGAGGTTGTTGGTGATCGCCAGGGTGGAGTGGCGCATCGTCTTGGAGACGACGGCCAGGGGGATGTCGGCGGCGATCACGATGCTGGCGGCGGTGTACCTCAGGTCGTGCAGGCCAATCCGGGGGAGGCCGAGTTCGGCGGTGCGCTTGCGGAGTTGGTCGAGGACCCACTGCGGGCGCATCGGCTTCCCGCTCGGGAGGGCGAATACCAGGCCCTCCAACCGGCCGTCCGGGTGGGCGGCCATCTGGAGGGTGGCCATGACTCTGGGGGAGAGGCTGATCCAGGCGCGGCTGACTTCGGTCTTGGGCTCGCGGAGGTGGATCTTTCCGTTGTCGATGGCGGCGAGGGTCCAGCGGACGTAGAGCTTGCGGTCCATGAGGTGGACGTCGGACCAGTGGAGGGTGAGGACTTCGCCGCGGTGCATGCCGGTGCCGAGCATGACCTCGAACAGGTCGGTCAGCTGGTCGGCGTCCTGCTCTGCGCCGTGGCGCAGGAAGAAGGCAGCCTCGTCGGGGGTCCAGCAGGTGCGCTCGGCGGCGCGGGGTCGAGCGGGGACGGAGTGCTTGGCCGGGTTGTAGCGCAGCCCCCAGGCGCGCACCGCGTGGTTGAGGGCGTTGCGCAGGGTGGAGACGATCCGGTAGACGGTGACCTTGCCTCGCCTGGCCTTGCGCTGGGCGGCGATCCAACGCTCGACGTGCTTCGGACGCAGGTCGGGCAGCCGGTAGTGGCCGAAGGCGGGGATCAGGTCTCGCTCTACACACGCCTCGTAGCCGGCGTACGTGTTCGGCGCGAGCTCCTCCTTCCGCGCCGCCAGCCACCGCCGCAGGAAACTCGCCACCGTGACGCGCCAGTCCTCGTACACCCCGCGCAGCTCACCGTTCAGCACCGCCTTCATCTCCCGGGCCGCCTCCGCACGGGTGGCGAACCCGCCGCGCCGGCGGGTCTTGCGCCTCCCGTCCTCGGGGGCCAGGTCGACGCAGTACGTCCACGACCCGTGCCCGCCTCCTCCAGCAACCGCACACACCATGGACCCAACTGCCTCCCGTGCCCGTCCGAACAACCACACCGCGGGTACACCCTGCCACGCTGCGCACGCTGTCCCGTGAGCTTCCCCTTCTCTCGGACTGGGTGGTGCCTCTGGGGCAAGTGGCTGCTGTGTCGGGTGTGGCGGCAGAGCGTGCGGGGCGGTGCGCGAAGCATTCAGAACCAGACGGCGAAGACACGCTCAAGACGACACACCGCCCGGAAGATCACCACCCGTAGCCGGTGGGTAAGCGACCGTGATCCGCCCGCAGGTGCTGGCCCCGCGAGCAGGCCGGCGCCATCTGTGCATCGGCTGTCAGGATCGCTCGGTGGTGCTTGCTGAAGGGCCGACAGATATCGGTCAACCGGCAGTAGCTACGGCGGGGTCGCTGGCCCTGGGACCACTTTGGGGCCACATCCGATGAGCCCCCATGAACGCTGATGGGCGAAAAAGGACACTTGTGTACGAAGTGGCCACTGAGCGACTGTCGGCAGCCTGTGACGCCGCTTCTGCTTTGGAGTTTCCAACTCACTTGTACCTTATCGTAGTTGAGCAGCAAGAAGGTCGGAACCTTGAGGTCTCGGCTGTCGACAATAGTTGAACCCCTGGGGGTCAAGGGGTCGCAGGTTCAAATCCTGTCGTCCCGACTGTGAAGTCGGTTGTGAGAGCGGGTACTTGGGAAACCAGACACCCGCTCTCAGTCGTTTCCGGGGGCCGCGTGGTCGCAGGGTGATCGCGACTCCTGATGTGGCGTCAGGTGGTCTCGCGTGGGAGGTCGGCTCGATCGAGCGCGTCGGCGAGAGCGGTGACGGCTTCGCGGGCGGCTTGGGGGAGCAGGTGGCCGTAGATGTTGACGGTGGTGGCCAGGGTGGAGTGCCGCAGGGTCTTGGAGACGACGGCGAGCGGCACCTGGGAACTGATCATGATGGTGGCGGCGGTGTGGCGCAGGTCGTGAAGGCCGATCTTGGGCAGGCCGATCTCGGCTGAGCGTTGGCGCAGGGTGTGCAGGAGCCGTTCGGGGCTGACGGGCTTGCCGTCCGGGCGGGTGAAGACCATGCCGTTCAGGCGGGGCTGGTCGGGATGCATGCCGCGATGGCGGGTGGCCTGGCGGCGCAGTGCGGCCGTGACGCGGGGGGAGAGGCTGACCCAGTTGCGGCTGGCGCGGGTCTTGGGCGCTTGCAGGTGCAGGCGGGCGTTGTTGATCGATGCGAGGGTCCAGCGTACGAACAGGACGCGCTGGCGAAAGTGGACTTCGGGCCAGTGCAGACCGAGGACCTCGCCGCGGCGCATTCCGGTGCCGAGGATGACCTCGAAGATGTCGGCGTAGACGTCGTTGTAGGTCTCGGTGTTGTGGTGGAGGAAAGCGGATGCCTGCTGCGGTGTCCAGCACCGGCGCTCGGGTGCGGCGGGACGCTTGAGCGCGGCGTTGCGGGCGGGATTGCGGGCCAGCAGGTTGGCGCTGACGGCGGCGTTCATGGCGCTGGAGAGGATGGTGCAGCAGCGGTGGACGGTGGGGCGTCCGCGGCCGGCGGCCAGCTGTTTGCGGGACCAGGTGGTGACGTGTCGGTCGCGCAGGGCGTTCAGGGGCAGGGAGCCGAAGGCGGGTATGAGGTCGTGGTGGACGTGGCGGTGGTAGCCGGCGTAGGTGGTGGCCTTGAGGACGTCCTGTTTGGAGAGCAGCCACTCGGTCAGGTACTCGGCGACGGTCAGGGTCTCGTCCAGCGTGATTCCGGTGCGCTCTGCCGCCAGGAATCGCTGCAGGGCGGTCAGGGCCGTGTTCTCGTCGGGGAAGCCGCTGCGGCGGCGGGTCTCGCGCTTGCCGGAGGTGCTGGGCAGGTCGACGGCGTAGGCCCAGCGGCCGTGCTCGGGCTGGGTGTTCAGTATCGGGCAGCGGGCGCCGTACTGGCGTCCGGCGGCGTCGCGGCAGCCGCAGCGCCGGTAGACGCGTCCGCGCTGGGGATCGGTCAGGCTCATGGGATTCGCTCCTTGTGTGATCGGACTGCCGCAAGCATCACGCCGTGGCGCCCTGGCGCGGCAGGGAGCGGACCATGGCGCGGAGGAAGCGAACTGTGCGACCACCTGTGCCTGTGAGCTGCGGCGATCCCTTTGGAAAGCGAACAAAGGGGCGGGTTGGCGAATTCGGCGGCTTCTTCTTGCGGTGCGACGGCGCGATTTTATGAGCGTCGAACAATGAGCGTTGTAGTTCGGTGACCTCCCGAGATCCTGCGCGCGGAGCGTCGGATTTCTGGTGCGCAGCAGTCATTCGGCGTGCCGGATCCTTGGGGAGTTTTTCGCGTCTATCGAGCAGCCCGTGGGACGGGAATGCGCTGCGGCGGCCTTCGGCCGCGCCGGTGCGCCAGGCTGGGAGCTGCCAGGCGGTTGCACCGGATGGCCCCAGGGAGCAGTGAAGCGCGCTTGCGGCGCGCGCCGGACGCGGCCCCCAGAGCAACTGGAATGGTCGTTCCGGCCCCAGCACTGGGGCTGGCGTGGACGGCGGCTCGAAGGGGCGGTCCACGGATGGTGGGTTCCCTTTCTCGGGATGAGACATCCCGAACTCTGTCATATGGTGCAAACCTGAACTATTGGTGCCGCCATCTCGGGCTCTGGCGCGGACAGGGGAGGAGGGCAGTGCCGTGTCCAACAGTGCTGAGCCGATCCACACGCGCCTTGCGGAGCTTGCCGGCCCACAAGATCCCGACCAGGTTGTTGTTGATCTCGGCTGCGGGGCGGGACCGACGCTGCGGGCTGTCAGTCGGATAGCGCCGCAGGCTTCCCTCGTGGGGATCGACCGTTCGGCGGAGTCGCTGCACCAGGTCCACGCGGCTCTGGCAGGCCACAAGGGGTCGACGGCGACGATCGTTGCTGATCTGCGCGACCCTCTCCCGTGCTCCGATACGAGCGTGGACGTCGTCTTGTCGTACAACACCATCGAGTGCCTGCCGGACCCGCTGGAGA
>NZ_JBEZUT010000188.1:0-16955 GCF_040636595.1 Kitasatospora sp. NPDC036755 | reverse complement strand
CGATGCTGATGGTCGCCACCATCTGGTACCTGGTGGTCACCACCCTGCTGTCCATCGGCACGGCCGTACGAAGGGCACCCTCCGCCGCGTCCGCCGACGCCCCGGTCGGGTGCCCGGCGTGACCGGACCCGGTCGATTCCGTGCCCTTCAGCGCCGATCGGCCGTCAAGTAGCCTGCGCCCACGCCACACCGCTCCACCGTTCCGCCGCTCCGCCGTTCCCGCCGTGGCCGACGCCCCGGCCACGGCCGAAGTGCCGCCCCGCCGCACTGCCGCCGCCCACGCCCCGGAGGTACGCCGATGCCCCTGGCCCAGCCCGTCGCCCCCGCCCGGCTGCGCTTCGCCGTCCTCGGCCCCCTGGCCGGCGAGGCCGGCGGCCGCCCCCTGGCCCTCGGACCGCTGAAGCAGCGGCTGGTCCTGGCCGTCCTGCTGAGCCGGGCCAACACCGCCGTGCCGGTCGACCTGCTCACCGACGCGGTCTGGCCCGAGGAGCCGCCGCGCACCGCCCGGAAGAACCTCCAGGTGTACATCTGCACCCTGCGCACCCTGCTCGGCCGCGAGGACGGACCCGACCGGCTGGTGCACTCGGCCGCCGGCTACCAGCTGCGGGCCGCCGAGCCCGAGCTGGACCTGCTCCGCTTCCGCGCCCTCGCCCGGGCCGGCCGGGCCGCCGCCGACGGCGGAGCGCTCGCCCCCGCCGCCCGGCTGCTGCGCCAGGCCCTCGACCTCTGGCAGGGCCCGCCGCTCGCCGACCTGCGCTGCTCCCCCGCCGTCCAGGCCGAGGCCGACCGGCTGGAGGCCCGCTGCCTGGGCGTCCACGAGGACTGGGCGGAGACCGAGTTGGAGCTCGGCAACGCCGGCGCCGTGGCCGAGGACCTGGCCGAGCTCGCCGAACGCCACCCGCTGCGCGAACGCCTCCAGGCCGCCCGGATGAACGCCCTCCATCTCTCCGGCCGCCAGGCCGAGGCGCTCGCCGTCTACGACACCCACCGCCAGCTGCTCGCCCGGGAGTTGGGCCTGGAGCCGAGCCCGGCACTGACCGCCCGCTACCGCGAGCTGCTCGCCCGCGGCCGCTCCCGGACCACCGCCGCCCGTTCGGAGCGCGGCACTCCCCCGCCCGGCGCCCTGCTGCCCGCCGACACCGCCGACTTCACCGGGAGATCCGACGAACTGCGCGACCTCGTCGAGGAGTTGGGCGACGGAGGCAGACGCGTGGCGGTGCTCTCCGGCCCGGCCGGCAGCGGCAAGACCGCACTCGCCGTGCACGCCGGCCACCTGCTCGCCGACCGCTTCCCGGACGGCCGGGTGCTGGTCCGGCTGCGCACCGAGGACGGCGCCGCCCGCCCGCTGCCCGAGGTGCTCGCCGAACTCGCCGCCCTCACCGGCCGCCCGGGCGCCCCGACTTCGCCTCCCCCAGGGACCGTTCGGCCCGGCCACGGCCACGGCCACGGCGACCCGGCGCAGGCCGCCGCGCTCTGGCGGGCCTCGCTCGCCGGGCGCCGGCTGCTGCTCATCCTGGACGACGCCCCCGGCGAGGCCGTTGTCCGCGAACTGCTGCCGGGCTTCGGCCCGAGCGCCGTGCTGGTCACCTCCCGCAGCCAACTGGCCGGCCTCGCCTCGGTACGCCGCATCGCCGTCCCGCCGTTCGCCCCCGCCGAGGCCCTGGACCTGCTCGGCCGCATCGTCGGCACCGGCCGGACCGGCGCCGACCGCGCGGCCGCCGCCCGGATCGTCGCCGCCTGCGGGCTGCTGCCGCTCGCCGTACGGGTCGCGGGCACCCGGCTGGCCGTGCTGCGCCACCTCCCGCTCGCCGAGTACGCGGCCCGGCTGGAGGACCCGGCGGGCGCCCTGGACGAGCTGGTCGCCGGGGACGTCACCGTCCGCGCCCGGCTGGACTCCGGCTGGCACGACCTCACCGACCAGGGCCGGCTGGCCCTGGCCCGGCTCGCCGCCCTGCCGCTCGCCCTGCTCTTCACCCTCCCGGAGGCCGCCGCCGCCCTCGGCCGGCCCGAGCGGCTCGCCCTGCGCACCCTGGAGGCGCTCACCGACACCGGGGCGGTCACCTCCCCCACCGGCGAGGTGACCGCCCACGCGGCGCTGTACGCCCTGCCCCGGCTCACCCACCTGCACGCCCGGGAGCACGCGGTGCAGGCGGTGGGGGCCGTCGGGGGCTAGCGTCACCCCAGGGTCAACAGGTCCAGCACGTCCGCCCGTTCCTCCTCCAGGGCGGACAGCGCCAGCAGCACCCCGGCCGCGCCGGTGTGGAGGTCCGCCGAGAAGCGCCGCAGCCGCATCCCCGGCACCAGCAGCCCCTCCGGCCGGGCCACCAGGTGCCACTGGAGCTTGCGCACCTGCCCAAGCACGGCCTCCCGGGCCGCCGCCCCGCCCAGCCGGTCCAGCGCCAGCGTCAGCCCGACCCGCCCCCGGAACAGCCCCGGCTCGCGGATGAACCCGGGCGCGCAGACCTTTCGCACGTCCGCCAGGAAGGCCTCCCCGCCCGGCAGTTCCGCGTGCTCCAGGAACTCCCGCACCACCAGCGCGATCCCGCTGCTGCCCCGGTCCAGGTAGGCCAGCCGGCGCCCCGCCTCCAGCACCTGAAGGGAGCCGTCGGGCACCCGCACGCAGCGGGCCACCGCCCGCTCCAGCGCCGTGCGCGCGCAGTCCAGCAGCCACCGCTCGCCGGTCCGTCGGTACAGCCGCAGCTGGAGCAGCGCGATGCCCGCCGACCCGTACAGCAGCCCGGCGGCCGCCGGCTCGTCCAGCCCGGGCACCGGAGCGCCGCCCAGCGCCGCGGCCAACTCCCGGGCGTCGTCCAGCGCGTGGGCCAGCTCCCGGGGGCTGTCCAGGGCCTCGGCCAGCCGCAGCCGGGCGAGCGCCGCGCCGGCCCGGCCGCCGAACAGGCCCGCCTCCCGCGCCGGACGGGCGGTGCGCGCCCGCTCGACCAGCTCCGCGGCCGCCTCCGTCCGGCCGATCCGGGCCAGCACCAGCGCGGTGCCGAGCGGGCCGTCGTACAGCCCGCCGGCCCCCGGGCGCCCGGCCCGTCGGCGCACGGCCGCGACCAGCCAGTCCGCGTACTCCTGCGGCCAGTCGGCCCCGGTCCGGTGCAGCGCGTGGAGCACCCCGGCCGCGCCGTGCGCCACGCCCGTGCCGCCGTCGGCGAAGCCGGCCACATCGCCGGGGAAGAGCCGGTCCGGCCGGTCCGGGGTGGCCCCCGCGTGGATGCCCGCGACCAGCTCCCGGCGGGCCGGGCCCAGCGCGGGCCCGTCCAGCAGCTCCCGTCCGCGCCGCTCGGTCACCGACTCCACCGACGGCAGCACCGCTCCAGGGCGCACCGGCCCCTCCTCCGGTCCCAGTCCGAACCACTCACGGGCCCGCCGTTCCAGCGCCGGGAGCTTGCCCGGGTCTCGGTCGGCGAGCTCCATCACCGGCATCAGCAGCATCAGCCAGGTGACCCACAGCAGGTAGCGGTCCGCCTCGGCGCCGTCCAGCCCGGGCGGTACGCGCGGTCCGGCCGCACCGGCCGTCGGCACCCGCCGGTCGTCCAGCGCGGCCGCGTACTCGAAGTCGACCAGCACCACGGAACCGTTTGGCCGGAGCACCACATTGGCCGGGTGGAGGTCCCCGAACCGCACGCCGCGCGCGTGCAGCGCGCCGAGCGCCTCCTCCAGCCCCGCCACCACCCCGCCCACCCACCGGGCGTACTCGGCGCGCTGCCCGGCGGTGCAGTTCTGGTGCACCAGCGGGTAGCGGCGGATCGCCTCGGCGAACAACTGGACGCCCTCGATGTGCTCCTGCACCAGGAAGGTGTGCTCCCAGACCGTGCGCACCTCGTGCAGCCGGGGCACGCACGCCAGCCCGGCCAGCCGCTCCAGCGCCCACTGCTCGCGCCGCAGCCTGGTCAGCGCGTCCGTCCCGGTGCCGTCCAGCCCGGTGTGCGGGCGGGCCTCGCGCAGCACCACCCGCTCGCCGCCGGGCCGTTCGGCGAGGTAGATGCCGCCGGCGTTGGAGAACTGGAGCACGTCGACGATCCGGTAGGGCAGGTCCCCGCCGGCCGCCGACCGGGCGGCCAGGTACGGGCGCAGCGCGGCCGGCGGCTCGACCCACCCGGGCAGCCGGAACACCGGCTCGCGCGGGTCCGGCACCAGCGTGCCGGACGGGTCCCGCAGGGCCGGGACGGTCCGGCCCGTCGCGTCCTGGCACCACAGCTCGACGAAGGCCCCGTAGCGGGCGTACACCGGGGCGTTCCCGATCCGCAGGTCGGTGAGCACGTACGGCCCGGGGACGCCGTCCAGCGCCTGCGCCAACTCCTCGGCCAGCGTGAGGAACTCGCCCTCGGTGGCCGGGTAGACGGTGATGAACTTGCCGCTGCCGCCCCGGCCCATGTACTTGCCGTTCGTCACCCGCAGCGCCGCGGGGCTGCGCAGGAACTTGAACGCCGTCCGGCGGGCGAGGCAGATCCGCGCGACGGCGGCCAGCGTCCGCTCGGCGCCGTCCGGCGCCGCCGACACGTGCAGCTTCCAGCCCTGCTCCGGCAGGCGGGCGCCGTCGGGCCGCAGCGCCGTCCACAGCCCGCGCCGCTCCCGCCGCCAGCCCTCGGGCGGCTCGCCGAGGCCGAGCGGGTAGCGCTCCGCCCGGTCGCGCAGCCGTCCGGGGGTGTCGTAGTACGTCGGGTCGGCGAGGCAGTACAGCTGGGTCTCGTGGGCGCCGGCCAAGGCGGGCCTCCTGTTCCGGAGTTCGTTCGGGGTCTTCCGGGGCCTTCCGGGGTCTTCCGGGAGCGGGCGGGTCCGGCGGCGGGGTTCAGACGGCCGGGAGCAGCGCCGGTCCGCGCCGGACCGGCGGCGCCCAGGTGACCACGGCCGCGCAGAGCGCGATGGCGAGGGCCAGCGCCGCGAAGGTCCGGGTGCCGCCGACCGAGCCGAGCAGGGCGCCGCCGACCAGCGGGCCGAACGGCTGGACCAGGGTGGACAGGAATCCGGCCGCGCTCTGCACCCGGCCGATCCGGTCGCGCGGCGCGGCCAGCAGCATGCCGGAGACGAAGCCGATGCTGGCGACGGTGGACAGGCACATGCAGACCGCGCAGAGCAGCCCGATCAGCAGCGGGGCCCGGGTCAGCACCAGCACCCCGGCGGTCAGCGCGGAGGCCCAGCAGGCCAGCGCGACCAGGCTGCCGTCCCGGGCCCGGGCGCTGAGCCGGGGGGCCAGCAGCGCGCCGGCCAGGGCGCCGGCCGCGGTGCAGGAGACGACGGTGCCGCCGCCCAGGCCGGAGCGGCCGCCGTCGGAGGCCACGGCCAGGGTGGCGAACATCAGGGCGCTGAACGCGAAGTTCATCCCCAGGCCGAAGATCAGCAGCAGGGTGCGCAGGTAGGGCCGGCGCCAGATGAAGGCCAGTCCGGCGGTCAGCTCGGCCCGGCTGAACACCGGTCCGCTCGTCGCGGCGGGCCGTGCGCGGGTCCGGATCAGCGCCACGCAGACCGTGGACAGCAGCAGTCCCACGCCCTCGGCGAGGAACGGGAGCACCGGGTGCCAGGCGAACAGCGCCCCGCCGCCGAGCGGCCCGACCAGCCGGGCGGCGGCGCCGCGCGCCTGCATCCGGGAGGAGGCCTCGCGGGCCTGGTCGGTGGGCACCACCGCCCGCAGCAGGGCGCCGGCCGCCGGCCCGTAGGCGCTGGAGATCAGCGCCCCGGCGGCGGCGACCAGCAGGACCAGCGGCAGCGGGGTGCGGCCGCGCAGCACGGCGACGACCAGGGCGGAGACCGCGAGCAGGCTGAGGACGTCGCAGATCCGCATCAGCCGGCGGCGCTCGATCCGGTCGGCGAGCACCCCGCCGGGCAGCATGGTGAGCAGCAGCGCGCCGACCGAGACGGTGCCGATGGCGCCCGCCCGGGCGGCCGATCCGGTCTCCCGCAGGACCAGCAACGGCAGCGCGATCGAGGCGAGTTGGGAGCCGAGCGAGGCCAGCAGTCCGCCGACCCAGAGCAGCCGGAAGTCCCGGTTGCGGGCGAGCGGGGTGGGTTCCATGGCCGTCCTCCGTGGTCGGGTGCCGCCGGGTGCTGCTGTCATCGGGCCGGGGCGGTCCCGTCGCGACGGGACCGCCCCGGAAGCCTTGCGGTGCCGACGGCCGGGGCGGCGGTGCGTCCGCCCCCGCGGACGGCACGGTGTGTCCGGACTCCGGTCAGACCGTGGTCTCGGCGCCGTGGACGTAGCTGATCAGGCTGAAGCAGATGCCGTCGGAGGACTCGCTCTGGATCTTCATCGCCTGGAGGTCCAGGACGTTGGCCACGTGCGCCTCGACCTCCGGGGTCTCCTCGCCGTTCTCGCCGACGTTCTGCTGCTCCATGTTCTCGGCCATGGTCGAACTCCCTTCCGCATGGGGGTGGTCACGGATCCGACGAGCGGAGGCCCGCCGTCGCCCACCATGGTGGGGAGGGCCGGCTGGGCGCGGCTTCGGAGCCGGTTGGGCGCCGGTATGTCCGCAGGTCGGCGTGGTCGCGGCGGCCCGCGCGACCCCCGGCAGGCCCTGCCGGGCAGCCCTCGCACCCCGCCCCACCTGCGGCCATACCGTTCGCCAGGCGTTCCCGAACCGCTCCCGAAGCCCGCCCCGCGACGCTGACCGGGAACGCCCGCGCCCACCCGTTCCGCCCCGCCGCGCACACCCCGCACTGCGAAGGACGACCGAAGGACGGCCACCATGCCCTGCCCACTCTGCGCCCAGCTCGTCGGCACCAACGACCAGTTCTGCCCCTCCTGCGGCACCCCCCGCGCCGCCGCGCTCGACCTGGCCGCCGAGGAGCGCAAGCTGGTCACGGTGGTCTTCTGCGACCTCGTCGACTCCACCGCCCTGTCCGGGACGCTCGACCCGGAGACCCTGCGCGAGGTGATCCTGCGCTACTTCGAGCGGATGCACCGCCGGATCGAGGCGCACGGCGGCACCCTGGAGAAGTTCATCGGGGACGCCGTGATGGCCGTGTTCGGTGTCCCGGTGGTCCGCGAGGACGACGCCCACCGGGCGCTGGCCGCCGCGCTCGCCATGCTGGAGGACCTGGAGGACCTCAACACCGAGCTGGACGCCACCCTCGGGGTGCGCCTGGACGTCCGGATCGGTGTCAACACCGGCCAGGTGGTGGCGGGTTCGGACGCCTCGGCCCGCCAGGCGCTGATCTCGGGCGAGACCGTGAACATCGCCGCCCGGCTGCAGACCCGGGCCGCCCCCGGCCAGGTGCTGATCGGCCCGCAGACGCTGCGCGCGGCCGGCCCGGCCGCCCAGGTCGACGAGGTCGGCCCGCTGCAGCTCAAGGGCAAGACCGAGCCGGTCACCGCCTACCGCCTGGTCGGCCTGGACGAGGACGACCCGGAGCTGCTGCGCCGCTTCGACGTTCCGCTGGTCGGCCGGGAGCGCGAACTCGACCGCCTGGACGCCGCGTTGGCCCGGGTGGCGGGCGGTGAGGGGGCCGAGCTGCTGCTGGTGTCCGGCGAGGCCGGCATCGGCAAGACCCGGCTGGTGCGCGAGTGGCGCGAGCGGGTGGGCCGGCGCAGCGCGCGCTGCGGCACCGCCCGCTGCCGCAGCTTCGGCGAGCAGGGCGTGCTGGCGCCGCTCGCCGAGGCGGTCCGCACACTGCTGGACGAGCCCGAGGGCGCCGCCCCCGCCGAGGCGCTGGCCCGGCTGGCCGAGGCGACCGCGCCGGGCCTGGACGCCCGCCGCTCGCTGGAGCTGCTGGCCGCGATCCTGCGCGGCCGCACCGTCGAGCGCCCGGCCGTCCTGGTCCTGGACGACTGCCAGTGGGCCGGCCCGGTGCTGCTGGACGCCGCCGAGCTGCTGACGGCCGAACTCGGCACGGCCCCCGTCCTGTTGCTCTGCCTGGCCCGGCCCGAGCTCCCGGCCGCCCGGCCGGAGCTGCCCGCGCTGCCGGTCGGCGGCCTGTCCTGGGACGAATCCGCCCTGCTGGCCGCCCAGTTGACCGAGCTCAGCGCCCACCAGGACGCGGTGCCCACCCGGCTGCTGGAGCGCGCCGAGGGCAACCCGCTGCACCTGGAGGAGCTGCTGGCCGCCCTCACCGAGACCGAGGGCCCCGCCCCGGCCGACGAACTGCCGCCCACTGGACGGGCGTTGCTCAGCGCCCGGATCGACGGGCTGGAGCGCGACGAGCGCGCCACCCTCGACCTCGCCGCCGTCCTCGGCCGCGCCTTCACCGCCGCCGAACTCGCCGAACTCGCCGACGGCGGCAGCGACCAGGACGCCTTCGCCGACCCGCAGGACGACGTCTTCACCGGCCCGATCGACGGCCTGCCGGTCGGCCCGGCCGCCGGCGGCGACGACACCCCGCCCCGGCTGTACGCCGCGCTGGCCCGGCTGGCCGAGCTGCGGCTGGTCGAACCGAACGGCACCGGCTACCGGTTCAGCAGCGGCCTGGTCCAGGAGACGGTCTACCAGTCGATGTCCAAGCGGGCCCGCGCGGAGCGCCACGAGCGCGCCGCCGACCTGCCCGCCGTCCGCTCCACCGGGGACGCGTCCGTCGGCGGCCACCTGGAGCGCGCCCACCGCTACCGGCTCGAACTCGGGCTGCTGGACACCCGCACCGACGTGCTGCGCACCCGCGCGGCCGCCACCCTCGGCGCCGCCGGGGCCGGAGCCCTGGCCCGCGCCGACCTGCCCGCCGCCACCGACCTGCTGGAGCGCGCCGTCCGGCTGCACTACCCGGGCGAGCGCGCCGCGGGGCCCGCACTGCGCCGCCTCGGCGAGGCCCGGCTGGCACTCGGCCGCACCGAGGAGGCACTGCCCGTCCTCGCCCAGGTGCGGGACGCGGCCGCCGACCCGCTGGACGCCGCGCACGCCCGGCTCGCGCTGGCAGGCCGCGGCCTGCCGCCCGGCCCGGACCAGCCCGCCGCGACCGCCCGCGCCGTGCTGCCGCTGTTCACCGACACCGGGGACGACCTCGGCCGGGCCCGGGCCTGGCTGCGGCTGGCCGAGGAGCACTTGCTGGCCGGCCGGCACGCCGACGCCGAGCAGCTGCTGGACGAGGCCCTCGACCGGGCCTGCCGCACCGACGCCGAACTGGACCGGGCCGCCGTCCTGGCCGCGCTGGCCGCCTCGCTGCTGGCCGGCCCAGCGTCCGTCCCCGACGCGACCTTCCGGCTGCGTGCCCTGCTCGCCGAGCACGGCACCGGCCGGCGGACCGTCCGGATCGCGCTGAACGGCCCGCTGGCCGTCCTGCTGGCACTGCGCGACCGCCCCGAGGAGGCCGAGCTGCTGCTCGCCGAGGCCAACGGCCTGGCCGGGGAGCTGTCGCTGGCCGAGGCCATGGTCGCGCTGCCCGCGCTGACCGCCCAGGCGGCGGCCGCGCTCGGGCAGAGCGGCCAGGCGCTGGACCTGCTCGCCGACGCCGCCGAGATCGCCCGCCACCAGGGCAGTGCCGCCCCGCTGCCGCGCCTGGCCCTGACCACCGCCCGGGTCCTGCTGGACACCGACCGCCCGGCCCAGGCCGCCCGGCACCTGGACGGCGCGGACGCCGTCGCCGCGCTGCCGCCGGTGCTCGCGATCGAACTGGACGCGCTGCGCGGCCGGCTCGCCGCCGCCCGGGGCGAGGCGGCACCGGCGCTGGACCTGACCGCCGCCGCCCTGGCAGGCGCCGAGGCCACCGAGTCGCTGCTGCTCCAGGCGCTGACCGCGCTCGACCGGGCGCACGCCCTGCTGCTGCTCGACCGTCCCGCCGAGGCCGCGGTCGTCGCCGCCACCGCCCGGGACCGGTTCGCCGCCAAGGGCCACCTGCCGGGTGTGCGGCGCGCCGAGCGGCTCGGGGGCACCCGGTGAGCGGCCCGGCCGGCCTCACCTGGAGCCTGCGCGACCGTGGCCCCGCCGACCTCCCGGTGCTCGCCGACGCCGTCGCCCCCGGCGAGGAGGGCGCCGGCGAGGGCGGGGGCACCGGCAAGGGCGTGCGGGTCTGCGTGGTCGACTCCGGGGTCGAGCCCGACCACCCGCTGGTCGGGCCCCTGCAGGGCTCCTGGGCGGTGGTCAAGGACCCCGTCACCCGGGAGCTCGCCGTCCGGCCCGACACCGCCGGCGACACCTGCGGGCACGGCACCGCCTGCGCGGGCATCATCCGCCGCACCGCCCCGGACTGCGAGCTCTACAGCGTCCGGGTCCTCGGCGAGCGCTTCACCGGCACCGGCGACATGCTGATCGCCGGGCTGCGCTGGGCCGTCGACCAGGGCTTCGACGTGGTCAACCTCAGCCTCTCCACCACCCGGACCCGCTTCCTGGAGCAGCTGCACGCGATCGCCGACGACGCCTTCTTCGCCCGTACCGCGATCGTCGCCTCGGCCCACAACACCCCGGTGGAGAGCTACCCTTGGCGGTTCTCCTCGGTCATCTCGGTGGGCAGCCACCAGGAGGACGATCCGCGGCTGCACCTGTACAACCCGGAGCCGCCGGTGGAGTTCTTCGCCCCCGGCCAGAACGTCCGGGTGCCCTGGCTCGGCGGCGCCACCATCCGCACCACCGGGAACAGCTTCGCGACCCCGTACGTGGCGGGGCTCTGTGCCCGCATCCTGTCCCGGCGGCCGCGGCTGACCACCTTCCAGCTGAAGAGCGCGCTCTACCTGACCGCGGCCAACGTCCGGGTCCCCGCCGCCGTCCCCGACGGTTCCGCCGTCCGCGTTCCCGCTCCTGACACCGTCCTGGTTCCTTCCACCCCCACCCCGGAGGCGCCCGATGACCCTCAGCACTGACCCCGCCGTCGACCCGCTGGCCCGCGAGCTGCTCCAGTCGGTGGTGGACGTCGCCCGGGCGATCTTCGGTGCCCAGGCCGGCTCGGTCTGCCTGCTCGACGAGACGGCCGGGGAGCTGGTCTTCCAGGCCGTCTCCGGGCGCGGCGAGGAGTCGCTGGTGGGCCGCCGGTTCCCGGCCGGCCGGGGGATCGCCGGCTGGGTGGCCGCCTCCGGCGAGCCGATGGTGGTCGACGACCTGGGCGCCAACCGCACCTTCGACCGGGACTTCGCCGAGTCCACCGCGTACGTCCCGACCGCCCTGATGGCCGCCCCGCTCACCCACGGCAGCCGGGTGCTCGGCGTCCTGGAGGTGCTGGACCCGGCCCCGCAGGCCCGCGCCAGCCTGCCCGAACTGGACCTGCTGGCGATGTTCGCCCGCCAGGCGGCGGCCGCCCTGCGGGTGATCGCCGAGCGCTCCCCCGCCCCGGAGCCGACCCCGGACCGTGCCGCCGCCCTGGGGCTGCTGGCGGACCTGGAGGAACTGCTGCGACGTTAGCGGCCCGGCCGGGCGCGCCGCTGCGCCGTCGGCCGCCCAGCCGCCCAACCGCCCAGCCACCCAACCGCTCAGCCACCCAACCGTTCAGCCGTTCAGCCGCTCAGCCGTTCAGCCGGGCGAGCTGCCCGCGCTCCAGCGCGGCGTACACCGTGCCGTCCGGGGCGACGGCGATGCCGTGCGGCTCGGCGCCCTCGCCCGGGATCGGGTGGCCGTCGAGCCGCCCGTCCGGGTCGAGCACCCCGATCCGGCCGGCGCCCCACTCGGTGAACCAGAGCCGGCCGTCCGGGCCCGCCGTGATCGCGTGCGGCTTGGCCGAACGGTCGGCCAGCGGGTACTCCGTCACCTCGCCGTCCACGGTGATCCGCCCGACCAGCCCGCCGCCGATGCCGACGTACCAGAGCGCGCCGTCGGCCCCGGCGGTGATCCCGACCGGCGCGGTGCCCTCGGTGGGCAGCCGGTGGACGGTCACCGCGCCGTCCGTGCCGACCCTCGCCACCGCGTCCGCCTGGTTGAGCGTGCACCACAGCGCCCCGTCCGGGCCCGTGGTGAGCAGCGAGGGGAACGCCCCCTGGAACGGCAGCGGGTGCTCCGTCACCTCGCCGCGCACGGTGATCCGCCCGACCCGGTCGACGTTCAGTTCGGTGAACCAGAGCGCCCCGTCCGGCCCGGGGGCGATCCCGTACGGCCCGGGGTCGACGCCCGGCACCGCGAAGGAGGCCGTCCTCCCGTCCGGGTCGATCCGTCCGATCCGGTGGTCGCGCATCCGGCTGAACCAGAGCGCCCCGTCGGGCCCGGCCGTGATCACCGCCGGCCCGCACCCCGGCGCCCCGAGCCCGAAGCGTTCCACCGCCCCGTCCGGGCCGAGCCGCCCGACCTCCCCGGCGTGCACCAGCGTGAACCAGACGCCCCCGTCGGGCCCCACGGCCACTCCGTACGGCCCGGCGCCCGTCTCGGCCACGTCGATCAGTTCCATCCAGCCCCTCCCGAGCACTATCGCGACTCATGTCGCATTAGTGATGCTCGCACACCGTCTCACGGCCCGGCAACCGCTTTCTCCGCCCGGTCCGGGTCGCCCCGCAGCACCGTGACGACGCCCATGGCGGCGGCGCAGACCGGCACCGCGAGCAGGGCGCCGATGATCCCGGCGATGCCGGAGCCCGCCACCACGGCGACCATGATGGTGGCCGGGTGCAGCTCCACCGTCCGGCTCTGGATGACGGGCTGGAGGATGTTCCCCTCGATCATCTGCACCGCGAGCACCACCCCGAGCGCCCAGAGCGCCGTGCCGAGACCACCGTCCGCGAGCGCCACCAGGACGGCGACCGTGCCGGACAGGAAGGCCCCGACGAACGGGATGTACGCCCCCATGAACACCAGCGCGCCGAGCCCGGGGGCACCCGGCACGCCGAGGGCGACCAGGCCGACGGTGATGAACCCGGCGTCGATCAGGGCGATCAGGGTGGTGCCCCGCATGAACCCGGCCATCGCGTCGAAGGCCCGCTCGGCGCAGGCGATCACCGTCGTGGCGCTGCGCTCGGGCAGGTAGGAGCGGATCGCGTCGCCGGTGCGGTGGCCGTCCCGGAGGAAGAAGAACACCAGGGCCAGCGACAGCACCGCGCCGGCGATCAGCTGGGTGAGCAGGCCGAGCCCGGAGAGCACCCCGCTGGTGAGCGTGGAGACCAGCGAGTTGGTCTCGCCCTTGGCGTTGCTCAGCGCGTGCTGGATCTTCGCCCCGAGCGGGCCCAGCCAGTCGGCCAGCCGCTCCCCGGCCTCCTGGAGCGAGGAGGCGATCTGCGGGGCGCTGTGCACCAGGGAGTTGACCAGCAGGGCGATCACCCCGCCGACCGCGGCGACCAGCACCGTGCAGGTCAGCCCGGCGGCCAGCCCGCGCCCCACGCCCCGGCGCACCAGCCAGGGCACCACCGGGTAGAGCAGCGAGGCCCCGAGCAGCGCCAGCACGAACGGCACCGTCGCCGCCCGCAGCTCGACCAGCGCGAACACCACCAGCGAGGCGACGGCGATCAGCAGGATCACCGCCACCGACCAGGCCGCCGCCTGCCGCAACCCGGGCGGCAGCATCAGGTACGGCCTGCGGTGGTCCGGCTGCCGCTGCTCGCCGGGCGCGCGCTCCACGGTCACGGCCACCTCCGCCGGGGGTCGTCGACGTCTCCGAACCGCCCCAGCTCAGCAGAGGTTCCGACGGCCCGCGCGGCGGATCGGCCGGGAGCACCCGAACGGGCTACCCGGGCGTCTCGAAGCGCACGGTCCCGCCCCCGCCGGCGAAGGCCAGCACCCGCTCCGCCTCGGCCCCCGCCGCCTCCCGGTCGGCCGGCCGCAGCGGCGCGAACGGGACGACGGCCACCTCCCGCTCGCCGGCCGCCCGCCACGTCCCGGCGACCAGCCCGTCCACGAGCAACGTGCCGTGCACGATCCCGTTCCGGGTCATCACCCGGTCCTTGTACTCCTCGGGCAGCACCCGGGTGCGGTCCGCGTGGGAGAGCAGCAGGTTGTCGAAGGGCGCCACCAGCCGCACCGGCGCCGGGGTGTCCGGGTCGGGGCGGGGCGCCTCGGGCAGGTCGTACAGCTGCCGGCCGTGCTCGTCCCGGAAGGCCGCCAGCCGCGGCGCGAGCCGGCGCAGCACCGGGGCGAGGCCGCCGAGGCCGCTCCACTTGCGCAGGTCGGCGGCGGAGGCCGGGCCGAAGGCCGCGAGGTAGCGCAGCACCAGGTCGTCCGGGCAGGGATCGGGGTCCAGCGGACGGCCGAGCCAGGCCTCGGCGGTGGTGTGGGCCGCCGGGCCGCTCCGCCCCCACAGCCCGCGCGGCGGGACCTGCACCAGCGGCAGCCGGCACCGGGCGGCCTGGGCGAGGGCGGCCGGGTCGCGGTCCGGACGGCTCGCGGCCAGCAGCGCGCCGAGCTGCTGGAAGGTGCGCGGCTCCGCCTCGACCAGTGCGCGGGCCTCGGCGGCGAGCGCGTCCAGGTCAAGTCCGGCGAGCCGCCGGCCGTAGGTGGTGCGCAGCGCCTGGTCCAGCATCGGCTGGAGCAGCGGGCGCAGCGTCAGGCAGTCCTCGGCGGTGACCAGGTGGATGGTGCCGCGCTGGAGGGCGATCCGGACCACCGCCCGCTGCTCGATCAGTGTGCTCAGCCGCTCGGGCGCGAAGCCGTCGAGCCGGGCGAGCAGGCCGAGGTAGGGCGGCTGGGGCGCGGCCCGGGGCCTGTCGTCGAACTCCCGTCGTCCGCCCGGAGGGCGGGCGGGGCGGCGTTGGGGTGCGTGCATCGCAAGGCGGAGGAGGGAGCCACTGCGGTGGGGGCACCTCCCGGCCGGAGGCTGGGGGCCATTGGCGACCGACGACAACGCGGCGAGGTGCGTGCCCCAACGTCGCCCCGCAGACGCGAGTTCGACGACAGGCCCCTGAGGCCTGGAGGCCGCCGAGGTGGTGGATGACCGCGGCGGGCGACCGGTCGGTGCGGGTGAGCAGGTGCTGACGGGCCAGCAGGGCCCGGCCGAGCGCCCGGGTGCCGAGCACGGTCACCGGCGGCCGTCCAGCACCGAGCGCAGCACGTCGATCCGGTTGGAGGTGATGGAGGCGACGCCGGTCTCGCGCAGCCGGCGCATGGTGCGGCGCAGGTCGGCGGTCCAGGTGGAGACGGCGAGACCCTGGTCCGCCGCGGCGGCGGTGAACTCGGGGGTGACCAGGCCGAACGGCGGGTTGAGGTAGCGCGGGCGCAGGTCGTCCAGCAGGGCGCGCGCCGGCATCCGGGGCTGCTTCCAGGTGAGCGCGATCTCGGCGTCCGGGCTGAGTTCGCGCACCGCGAGCATGGCGGTGGTGGGCCCGCAGAAGGCGACCGACCGTTCGACCCCGAGCCCGGTGACCACCGACCAGGTCGCGGCGACCGGCCGCTCGTCGTCCAGGTCGATCAGCAGTCGGCGGCCCTCGGCGGCGGCCACCGCCTTGACCGCCTCCGCGAGGGTGGGCACGACGAGCGGGCCCTGCCGCAGCTCCTCCAGCTGTTCGGCGGTGACCCGGTCGATCGGCCGCGGGTCGCCCCAGAGCCGTTCCAGGGTGCGGTCGTGCAGCAGGACGGGCACCCGGTCGCGGGTGAGCTGGACGTCCACCTCGACGGCGTCGGCCCCCGCGGCGAGCGCGGACTCGACGGAGGGCAGGGTGTTCTCGCGGAACCGGTACGGGTCGCCCCGGTGGGCGACGGCCAGCGGCTTGGCGGCGGCGTTCATCGGATCCTTCCGGAGAGCCAGGGGGTGAGGTCGCGGGGGCCGATGGCCTCGCGGTGGCTCGGTTCCCCCGGGACGGTGACGATCAGCGTGGTGGACGGCGGGAAGGTGCGCGCCCTGACGTGCACCAGGTCGGACCAGACGGCGTTCAGGAAGCCGGGGACGCGGTCGCGGTCGACGTCGAAGGCGATGCCCTCGACGGTCACGGCGGCCTCGTCGTGGGTGAACAGCCGGACGGTGACGGCGGGGCGGCCGTCGAACTCCAGCAGCGCCTCGTGCGGGAGGGCGTCGTCCAGGTCCCCGTCGAGGCCGCCGCCCGTCCGCTCCGGGCCGACCAGCCCGGCGAAGGTCCGGTCGTGGCCGATGTCGTGCTGGGCGCGGACGGTGCGGCCGTGCCGGGCGGCCACGGCCTCGATCGCGAGCACGGCGCTCTGGGTGGTCGGCAGGTGCGGGGGTGTCATCCGGGCCTCTCGTTCGGTTCCGGGGCTCGTGGCGGGCATGCGGGAGCGGGCGTCCGGAGGTGGGCGTCCCGCCGGGGTCTCAGCGTCGTTCGACCATCACGTTGGTGGACTTGATGACCGCCGTGGCGGGTGCGCCGGGGACCAGGTTCAGCTCCTCCGCCGAGTCCCGGCTGATCAGCGACACCACCCGGAACGGCCCGGCCTGGATCTCCACCTGCGCGGCCACGTCGCCGAGCCGCACGTCGGTGACGATCCCCGGGAGGCGGTTGCGCGCCGAGGACGGCCGGCCCTCCGCCTCGGCGTTCTCCGGCCGGGCCAGCTCCCGGGCGAAGGCGGCGAGCTCGGCCCCCGGGATGATCCGGTGCCCGTGCTCGTCCCGCGCGGCGGCGACCCGCCCGGCGTCCACCCAGCGCCGCATGGTGTCGGCGCTGACGCCGAGCAGCGCCGCGGCCTCGCCGATGCGGTACGGGTTGGCCGGCACCTCGGGCTGGCCCATGTGCGTCTCCTGACGGTGGTTCCGGGTCCGGGGGCGGGCGCCCCCGCGCCATCCTGCCGTACCGGCGGCGGGGGTGATCACGCGAGGGCCGTCACGGCTCGCCGAAGAGGTCGCGCCGGGCCGCGTCCCCGGCGGTGAGCACGGCTCCGGCGAGCACCGCGCCGCCGCCGGCCGTGCCGGCCCGCACCTCGGTGCGCAGCGGGGAGAGCCGGGCCAGCCGCCGCTGCACCCGGCCGGCCAGCTCCGGGCCGCCGGCCCGGCCGATCTCGCCGCCGAGCACCACGCAGCCCGGGTCCAGCACGACGCAGACGCTCGCCGCGCCGATCGCGATCCGCTCGGCGAGTTCGTCCAGGAAGCCCTCGCCCGCGGCGCCGACCGCCAGGGCGGCCCGTACCGCGGCCTCGGCGGCGGGGGCGTCCCCGCGCTGTACACCGTGGCCCGGCAGAACAACCGGCCCGCCGCCCTCACCGCGCTCGCGCTCACCTGCCTCCCGAACGCCCTCGGCATCTGGTACC
>NZ_JBEZUT010000187.1:0-16986 GCF_040636595.1 Kitasatospora sp. NPDC036755 | reverse complement strand
GGGTCATGAAGCTGGACAAGTACGGGGCAGCCGTGCTCTCGTTGTGTGCGGGGGAGGAGCCCGAGGAGGACCCGGACGGCGTCGAGGACGGCGCGGCCGCCGGGTCGGCCGCCGGGTTGGCCGCCGGGTTGGCCGCCGACCCGCTCACCGGGGCCGAACTCGCCGCCGTCCACCACCTCCACCGGGCCGCGTCCGCGGTCCTGGCCGCCGGGGTCGGCGGGGCGGGGGCGGTCTCCCAGGCGGAACTGCTGCGTGCGGCCCACCGGGCGAGGCTCGCGGGCCTGTACCGCCCGGCCGCGGCGGCCGTCACCGTCGCGACCAAGCTCCGGGCGGCACGCTCCGGTGCGCCCGACCACCGGCTGGTGGACCTGGTGGCGGGCCTGCGGGAACTGCTGGGCCTCACCACCGAGCTGACGGCCGGCGCGGCCCCGGTCGCCGAACTGCGCGGCACGGCGCGCCAGGCCTACCGTGAGGAGGGCGGCCTGCGGCTCTACGGCCTGTTCGCCGAGCCGGTGCTGACGGCCACCCACGCGGGCGCGGTCAGCTGGGCGGTGGACGCCGACGGGCGCCTCAGCACGATCGCCGAGGTGATGCCGCACGACGACGCGGCGGCCGCCGCCCCGCAGGCGGTCGGTGCGGGCAACCGGACGGTCAGGCTGGGCGACACCGCGCTCAGCCACCGCGAGTTCAGCCGCGCCGGGCTGGTCGTCCAGGGCGCGACCAGGTCCACCGGCGGCCGATTGGGCTCCGGCGCCTCGGTGCGGGCCGTCCGTGCGGCGGGCACGGCGTGGACGGACGGGCCGGCCGCCCGGCTCTGGTCCGAACCGCTGACCGCCCAGATCGCCCGGGCGCTCGCGGCGCGGGAACTGCCGTACGAGAGCCGCCCGGCCGGGAGCGACCTGCTGTTCCTTGACGTCACCGTGCTGGGCACGGCCCCCACCGGCCCGGGCGGGACGCCGCAGCTGCTGGCGCGGGCCGCGGCGCAGGGCGGCCCGGAGGGGCCGGACCGCGGATCGGGTGGTCCTGGCGGTCCGGGCGCTCCGGGCGCTCCTGGCGCTCCTGACGGTCCGGGCGGTCCGGTGATCGTCCTGCGCCCGGCGCACGAGCACCCAGACCTGCCGTTCCGGGCGAACCTCGCGCTGCTCGCCACCGCGCCCGGCCTGCGGCTGGGGGTGATCGGTCGCCTGGAGCGCGCCGACCGCCCGGAGCTGCTCCTGCTCGCGATCGGTACGCCTCCGGCCGCTCCCGATCCGCTCGCCCTGCCCACGGACCGGGCGGGCCGGGTCAGCGTCGGCCTGGAACGCCTCCAGACCGCCGACCTCGCGGTGCCCGCCGCGGCCTCCGTCACCGGATCCGACCGGGCGGACGCGGTGACGGACCCGGTGACGGCCCCGTCGGCGGAGCAGTCGGCGGCCCCGGCGCCGTACGGCCCGCCCGTCCATGTGCTCGGCCGCCGGGTCGAGCAGACGGTCACCACCGGCCGGCACGCCCTCGCCCCGAGCGAGGCCTCGGCGGCGGCCGACCGGGCTCTGCTGCGCGCCGCCGGGCTGGCCACCGCCGCCGAGCTCCTCGACGGCCTGCGGGCCGCGGCGGCCGACCGCCGGCGTGACGTCTTCGGCCGGATCGTCACGGACGACCACGAGGCCTTCGCCACCGCCTGGTTGGCCGCCGCCTCCTACACCGAGGAACTGGCCACGGCGCTGTGCGCGGCGGCCTGGTCCGGGGAGGGGTGAGGAGTCTTCCGGCGCCCTTCCGTGGCCCGTGGAACCGAGTGCCCCGCCCGGTGGCCCGGACGTCGGCCGGTCCTCACCGGTGCGTTCCGTCGGTCCCGTGCCGGCGTGCGCTCGGCGCCCTCAGGCGGGCGACCGCCTTCCGGGCGGCTTCGCGCTGGTCCGGGCGGGGCGCGGGTATGCGAGGTCCGGCGAGGTCGGGCCCCGTGAGTGACTTGGCCGCGACCGCGGCCCAGTCGGAGCGGCGTACCACCGCGACGTGTCCCTCCACGTGGGCCGCGCGGTCCTTCCAGTCGTCGGGCGGCGCCATCAGGATGCGAAGGCCCTGGTCGTCCAACCACTCCAGGCCGAGGACCTGGCGGCCGAAGTGGCCCTCGATGAGCGACACGGCGGTGCCGGTCTCCAGGTTCAGGAGCAGGAGTTCGCCCTCGAAGTGGTAGCCGCCGTCGTACTCGCCGGATCCCACGGCGAGCAGGGGGAGGGCCGGGTGGAAGGCCATGGCGTGCACGGGGTACTGGGACGTCAGGAGCCGTCGACGGCGGGCGCGGTCGGTGACGTGGAAGACGCCGACCGTCCTGGCCTCGTCGTACTCGTGCGCTCCGGCCACGGCGAACAGGCGGCGCCGCTCGTCCTCGGTGGTCAGGACGGGATCGCCGAGCCCGGCGAAGGGGTCGGAGTCGTCATGGTCGTCGAGGGGCGGGGTCATGCCGAGGATCCTCGCAGTCGTCCGGACCGGACGGCGAACTATTTGCACAGACTGATATTCCGCGCCGACTGGCATACTTGTCGGAGGGGAGACGTGAGCGGCGCGACGGAAGAGTGGGCGAGTCATGGGAATCCGCGACGATGCGGCCGAGATCCGGGCCCGTGGCTGGCGGACGCTCGCCGCGCTGCACGGAATGATCGACACCGCGCTGGAGAAGTCGCTCCAGGCCGAGTTCAAGCTCTCGGTGGTCGAGTACACGGTGCTGGAGGCGCTCTCCCGCCAGGACGGCTGGCACATGCGGATGCAGCAGCTGGCCCGAGCCGCGGCGCTGAGCAGCAGCGCGACCACCCGACTGGTGAGCCGCCTGGAGGACCGGGGCCTGCTCAGCCGCTTCCTCTGCGCGGAGGACCGGCGGGGCATCTACACCGAGCTGACGCCCGAGGGCCGCGAGCTGCTGACCGCCGCCCGCCCGGTGCACGACGCCACCCTGGAGGCGACGCTCACGGAGGCCACCGAGGTCCCCGAGCTGGCTCCGCTGGTGGAATCGCTCGCCGACCTCCACCCGGTCCACGCCAACGCCTGATACCCGCGCCCGGATCCACGCCTGATACCCACGCCGGGACCGTCAGGGGCAGCCGGGCCCGAGCCCCGCACGGCGCTCACCGCTGCCTCCCGTCGCCCGTGACACCGTCGGTGCGGCCGGCGGGCAGCCCCGTGGTGCCGTGGTCCGCGGAGGGGCTGCCGGACAGGTCGTACATGCGCGGCAGCACGGGCCGGGGCACCACCACCGCGCCGGGCAAGCCGGGGATCTCGGCGCCGACCGCCAGGCCCCCGTTGGCAGGTGCCTCGGCGCGGAGGGCCTCCCCGGCGCCGCCGAGCCCCGTGGCGCCCGCCCCGGCCTCGCCCACGCCGTCCGAGCCGCCCGGGTCGCCCAAGCCGCCCGCACCGGCCACGTCGGCCACGTCGTCCGGGCCGTCCGCGCCGTAGGGGCCGTCCGCGCCGTAGGGGACGGCCGGAGCCCCCGGCGCGCCGAACGGCCCCGGAGCCCCCGGGCTCCCGGCCGACAGCCCGGGAAGCCCTCCGGCCACCGCGCCCGCCGGCTCCTGCCCGAGCCCGACCAGACCGCCCCCGCCCCCGGTCCCGGTCCCGGAGCCACCACCGCCCCCGGCCCCGGAGCCACCACCGGTCCCGGCACCGGAGCCGCCGCCAACCCCCGCCTCGCCCCCCGGAGCCCGGGTGATCCGGGCCCCGGAGGGCAGCCCGGGCACCTCCCCGCTCGGCGGCGCGGCCTGCTCCAGCAGTGCCGAGGGCACCGTCACCAGGGCCCGGGTGCCGCCGTACGGGGACGGCCGCAGGGAGACCAGGACGTCGTGCCGGGCGGCCAGGCGCGCGACGACGAACAGGCCGAGCCGCAGGTCGTCGCCGAGCGCGGAGACGTCCAGCTCGGGCGGGTCGGCCAGGTACGCGTTGAGCCGCCGGTACTCGTCCTCGGTCATGCCGAGCCCGCGGTCCTCGACCTCGACCGCCAGGCCCTCGGTGACCTCCTGCGCGGAGATCTGCACCTGGGTGTACGGCGGGGAGAAGGTGGTGCCGTTCTCGATCAGCTCGGCGACCAGGTGGATGACGTCGGCGACGGCCTCCCCGCGCAGGGAGACGCGCGGCACGCCCCGGACGACGACCCGGGAGTAGTTCTCCGTCTCCGAGACGGCGCTGCGCAGCACGTTGACCACGGGTACGGCGTTGCGCCAGCGCCGGGCGGGCAGGGCGCCGCCGAGGATGACCAGGTTCTCGGCGTTGCGCCGCATCCGGGTCGCCAGGTGGTCGACGGCGAACAGTTCGCGCAGCAGCTCCGGGTCCTCGTGCTCGCGCTCCAGCGCGTCCAGCATGCTGATCTGCCGGTGGATCAGGATCTGGGTGCGCCGGGCGATGTTGAGGAAGACCTTCTTCGTCCCCTCGCGCCCCTGGGCCTGGTGGACGATGGCGGCGACGGCGGCCTGGCGGACGGCGGCGAGGCCCTCCGCGGCCTGCTGGAGGTCGTCGCCGGCCCGCCGACGCGGCGCCCAGGCGGGCGGGGCGGGCACCTGTTCCCCGGCGCGCAGCCGCTCGACCACGTCGGGGATCTCCTGCCGGGCGAGCGCGACGGTGTCGGCCCGCAGTTCGGAGAGCCGTGCGGACAGCGTCCAGGCGGTCCGGACGCCGCGGAACAGGCTGATCAGCACCACCGCGGCGACGGCCGCGCTGCCGGCCAGCAGTTCGGTGCGCTGTCCGGAGTCGCGCAGCAGGTAGGCGGCGTACCCCCAGGCGGCGGCGAGGCCCAGGCTGGGGAGCAGCACGAGGCCGAGGAGCGGGCTGCGGAGCGAGCCGGACCGGCCGGCGCGGTGGCCCGTGCGGTGGGCCGATATGCCTGGCATCTGGTTCCTTGCTGCAGGGCCGGGTCGTGGGACCGGGACCCGCCGGTCGGACCGGCGGTCCGAGCGGAGCTGCGGGGCGGTCCCGAAGACGGTGCGGCCGGGCTTCAGGGAGTCCTGCGGGGTCGGGGCCGGGACCGCCGGATCCGGTGACGCGCTGCCACCGGCCCGGCCGGGTGGGGCACGGCCGCCGACGGCCTGACGCTATCAGCCCCGGGCGTCGTCGGCGCAACATCAACTGGCCGGGAACGAAGGGGTGGTGGCGTCGGAGCGGGGCGCGGGGCGGGGCGCCGGTCGGGGCGATCCCGCAGCTCACGGCCGTCGGACGGGTCGGGCCCGCGGCCCCCGGAGGGCGTGGGCGGCCTCCGGGGAATCCGGCAGGAACAGGTCAATCGACGCGGGTCGCGGACGGGGCCCCGGCCCGGTCTCAGCCCGCGAGCGGCATCGGCAGCACCCGTCCGCCCCGGCCTGGCGGCTTCTCCACCGGGGCCCCTCGCTGGGCGACGAGTTCGCTCCAGGCCCAGCTGGTCAGCTCGGACAGCTCCGCGGACCACTGCTTGCCGTACGTGCCCGAGGCGACCTGCCCGAGCCGCAGCCGCTGGACGTCCGAGGTGCCGGCCGGCGGGTAGACGTGGGTGGCGTCCCGCAGGTAGCGCTCGATGCCGAACTCGGGCTGGAGGCCGCGGGCGGCGTGGATCTCCATGGCGTTGCGGGCGGAGTCCAGCGCGTACTCGGTGTTGATGAGCTTGGCGTTCATCAGCTCGGCGTCGCAGGCGCGGCCGAGGTCGAGCAGGTGGGAGGCGTGGTAGGCGGCCAGCCTGGCGGTCATCAGCCGGGACTGCATCTCGCCCAACTTGAGCATGATGTTCGGTAGTTGATTGATCGGCTGGCCGTACAGGACGCGCCCCTCGGCGAACCGGACGGTGTCCTCGACGATCGCGGTGTGGATGCCGAGCCCGACGGCGGCGAGGTTGATCCGGCCGTAGAGGGTGGAGGAGGAGTAGGCGACGTCCAGTCCCTGCCCCTCGCGGCCGAGCCGGTTGCCGGCCGGGACGCGGCAGTCCTCCAGGAGGATCTCGCCGAAGGAGAAGCCGTGCAGCCCGCTCTGGGACCCGGGGGAGCCGGTGCGGAACCCGGGGCGGTCGCTCTCGACCAGGAAGGCGGACAGTCCCCGGCTGCCCTGGCCGGTGCGCAGGACCACGCCGTGCACGTCCCCGATGTGGGAGTTGCCGACGAACCACTTGCGGCCGTTGAGCACGTACTCGTCGCCGTCGCGGACCGCGGTGCCGGTCATCCCGAGCACGTGGCCGCCGGACTCCGGCTCGGTGACGGCGATGGTCGGCAGGCACTCCCCGGAGGCGAACTTCGGCAGCCACTTGCGGCGTTGCGCCTGGGAGCCGTAGTGGAGCACCTTGGCCACGCCCAGCTGGGAGGCCTGGGCGATCGAGCCCGCGGCCCCGCTCACCCGGGCCAGCTCCTCGATGATCACGGTCTTGGCGACGTGCCCCAGGCCGAGGCCGCCGAACTCCCGCGGGATCGTCACACCGATCCAGCCCTGGCGGCCGATCTCCCGGGCCAGCTCGAACTCGATCTTCCGCTCGGCCTCCATCCTGGCCACCCGCGGACGCACCTCCTTCTCCGCGAAGTCACGGACTTCGGCCCGAAGGCCCTCGTGACGGTCGTCGGTGAAGTAGTCCATCGCCATGCTCCGGTCCTCTCGATGCGTGTGGTGCCGTGCCTCCGTCCGTGCCGTCGATGCCGCTCCGGCGATCCCCACGGGGGGCGGTGGGTGTGCGGGAGTGTCGGCCGGTCGCCCCGGTGCGATCGGCGCATGCGTCCCCGGGCGGTGTCCCGGTGGCGGGAACCGTCCGTGTCTTCGGCAGGGCTCATTGTTGTATGGGGTACCGGGGCAGCCCAGAGTCGATCTTGGATTGGCGCGATTCGGCCCGTCCCCGCCGGGAGGGGTTTCGCCACGACCCCGGACGGGCATTGAACTTCGCTTCCGTGACGGTCCGTCGACCAGTCGTTCACATGCGGTTTTGACGGGCCATCGGCAAGGCTGAAGAACGGTCGATCGGAGCCGCCCGGGCGTTCTGATGTCTGGTTACATGTGCGCCATGACAGATGTGATGAGCACTCAAGGCCAGTTCCCGGGTGCCTCCGGGGAGTCCGCGCGAACCCGCAGGCTGCGCGGCCTTGGGCTCAACGACCCGTCCGCGGACGAGGCCTTCGACCGCTTCGCCCACCTGGCAGCCAGTATCACGCGCGCTCCCATCGCGATGGTCAACTTCATCAATGACGAGCGCCAGATGTTCCGGGGGCTCTACATCCCGCCAAGTTCGGCCGACGCCACGGCCGAGGACGGATCGTCCTGGGCGGACCGCGGCATCGCCTTCGACCTCCCCACCCGGGAGATGCCGCTGAGCCACGGATTCTGTCCCCACGTGGTCGCCCAGCGCTCCCCCCTCGCCCTCGACGACATCCTCGCCTACCCCCGGTTCGCCGGGAACCCGGTGGTGGACGAACTCGGCGTCCGCGCCTACCTCGGCGCCCCGCTCGTCGACGACACCAACACCGTCATCGGCACCGTCTGCGTCCTCGACCGGGAGCCCCGGCAGTGGGGGCGCGAACGGCTGCGCGACATCCAGCACCTCGCCGAGGCGCTGCTCTCCGAGATCCGGCTGCGCGACAGCCTGCTCGCCCAGCGCCAGGAGATGTTCGCCGCCTTCGACGGCTCGCCGTTCCCCATCATGCTCACCGAGGGCCCGGACCAGGAGATCCGCTACGCCAACGCCCAGCACACCGACACCTTCGGCGCGCCGACGGCTTGCGGGACGATCGGCGCCGCGTACCCGCAGCTCGGCGCGGCGGGCCTGGAACAGACCGTCGTGGAGGCGTACCGCACCGGCCGCACCGCCGTCCTCGACGAGGTCCGGCTGCAGGCCGCCCGCCCGGACGCCCAGCGCGGCCGGCAGGTCTTCAGCTTCACCTGCACCCCGCTGCGGGCCGCGCTCACCGGCCGGATCAACGGCGTCCTCACCGTCGGCATGGACATCACCGCGCGGTCCCGCACCGAGGAGGAACTCGGCACGCTGGCCGCCCTGCTCGTCGACCGGCTCCAGCAGAGCGGCGCCCCGTCGCCCGGCCGCCCGGCCGTCACCGGTGAGGCCGGTCCCGGCCTGCCCCGCTGAACCCCGGCCGGTGCGGACCGCCACCGCCGTGGCGGGGCGCCTCTCACCCCGTGGAGAGGACCCCGCCACGACGATGCCGCCCGGGGCCGGGAGTTCGCCGGGAGCCACCGGGGGCCACCAGGGGACCGCCGGGTGCCCGCCAGGAGTCCGCCGTCCCGGCCGAGTGGGTGAACCGCCCCCGCTCCGCCGTCCCGACCAGGCCCGCACCCGGGGTGCCGGATGGTAGGCATGGGCCGCATGGACTGGTTCGCCGCCCCCGACTACTGGCTGAGCCGGCTGCTCGTCCAACGCCTGCTCGCCACCCTGTACCTGATCGGATTCCTGGCCGCCGCCGCGCAGTTCCGCGCCCTGATCGGTGCCGACGGCATGCTGCCGGTGCCCCGCTTCACCGCCAGGGTCCCGTTCCGCCGGTCACCCGGCCTGTTCCACCTCCACTACAGCGACCGGTTCTTCGCCGCCGTCGCCTGGAGCGGCGCCGCCCTCGCCGCCGCCGTGGCGGCCGGACTCGTCGACGCCGTCCCGCTCTGGGCGTCCGTCCTGCCGTGGGCGGCGCTCTGGATCCTGTACCTCTCCATCGTCAACGTCGGACAGACCTGGTACTCCTTCGGATGGGAGTCCCTGCTGCTCGAAGCCGGCTTCCTGGCCGCGTTCCTGGGCAACGCCGACACCGCCCCGCCCACTCCGGTCCTGTGGCTGATGCGGTGGCTCGCCTTCCGCGTCGAGTTCGGCGCCGGACTGATCAAACTGCGCGGCGACAGCTGCTGGCGCGACCTGACCTGCCTCCGGTACCACCACGAGACCCAGCCGATGCCCGGACCGCTCAGCTGGTTCTTCCACCACCTGCCCGCCCCGCTGCACCGGGTCGAGGCCGCCGTCAACCACGTCGTCCAACTCGTCGTACCGGTGGGCCTGCTGCTGCCCCAGCCGATCGCGAGCTACGCGGCCTGCGCCGTCATCGCCACCCAGCTCTGGCTGGTCGCCTCCGGCAACTTCGCCTGGCTCAACTGGCTGACGATCGCCCTCGCCCTCGCCGCCGTGCAGCCGGCCCGGCTCGGCCTGCCCGTCCACGCCCGCGCGTACCCCGGCGCACCGGTCTGGTACGAGGCGCTGGTGATCGCGCTGACCGCCGCCGTCACGGTGCTCAGCTACTGGCCGGTGCGCAACATGGTCTCCCGCGGCCAGGCCATGAACCGCTCCTTCAACCGGCTGCACCTCGTCAACACCTACGGCGCCTTCGGCAGCGTCAACCGGCTCCGCCAGGAGGTGGTGGTCGAGGGCACCGACGAGGCGGTGCTCACCCCGCACACCGTCTGGCGCGAGTACGGCTTCAAGGGCAAGCCCGGCGACGTGCGCCGGCTCCCGCGCCAGTTCGCGCCCTACCACCTGCGGCTCGACTGGCTGATGTGGTTCGCCGGCATCTCGCCCGGCTACGCCCGCCCCTGGTTCCTGCCCTTCGTCGCCCGCCTGCTGACCGGGGACCGGGCCACCCTGCGCCTGCTGCGCCACAACCCGTTCCCGCACGCCCCGCCGACCCACGTCCGGGCGACCCTCTACCTCTACCGGTTCACCGATTGGCGCGAACTGCGGAAGACCGGCGCGTGGTGGCACCGCACCGCGCTCAGCGAGTACCTCGCGCCGGTCGATCTGCCGGCCCTCGGCCGGGCCGGGTACCGGCCGCCGCTCGGCCGGCCCGGCCCGGCACGGGGACGGGGAGTCCGCGAGGTGCCACTGGAGCGGTTCCGCCGACCCGGCCGGCGGCCCGACCGCCCGTCGGGGCCGTCCGGCGCACCCGGCGGGGGACCCGCATGAGCACCGGCGCCCGGACCCGCCGCGGGGAGCACCCGAGCAGCGGTGACACCCGTCCGGACCAACGCCGGACCACCCGTCCGGCCCGCCCGGGTGGCGGCCAGGCGGGCGGTATGGCACACGACACCCGCCGTCGGCGCGGTGGGTGCGTGCAAGGCTCGAACGGGCACCCGTATTCTGGGCGTCCACACCCGGCAGCCCGACCGCGCGCCCCCTAGCCCCACCCCAGGGGCGACTCCGCGCACCCGGTCCGCCGCCCCCTCGCCGCCAGCCCCGCCGTCGTCGCCCAGAACCGGACCTCACATGACAGTGCTTCACTCGCGCAACGCCGACGCAGCCGACCCGGCGGACGTCGCCGACGCCGCAGACGTCAAGGACCCCCAGGACGCCGCCGCGGAGCCCGACCTCCGCGAGGACCTCGGCCGCTACGCCGAACTCGGGGCCTTCACGCTCACCGCCGAGACCCACGCCTGGTACGCGGCCGTCGACACCGTCGCCACTCCCGAGGACGCCCGCGCCGCCTCCACGGCCCTCGCCGAACTGCGCGGCAGCGACCTCCAGCAGACCTGGGAGACCGTGACCGCGCTGGCCGCCGACGTCAAGCTCGAAGAGCCCGACACCGTCGCCAAGACCGCGCTGCTGGTCGAGATGCTCCAGCGGGTGCACCGCACCTCCGCGGCCCTCTTCCCCGCCGCGTACGACGCCGACCTCAACGCCCTCGCCGCCGCCACCGCCGACAGCACCTGGCGCCGCGAGAACGGCGTCAAGCTGTCCTGGCTGCGCGGCCGCTCGCTGCGCAAGCAGGCCGTCGCGCTCGCCACCGACCGCCGCATCCGCCGGGAGGACCTGCACGAGGCCCTCACCTCCGCCGAGATCGAGCGCCGGGCCTGGGCCGCGCTCGCCCCGGTCGGCACCCTCCCGCGGGTCCCCTCCGACGGCGCCCTGGTCGACCGCACCGCCCAGGCCTTCGAGACGATCAACACCGGCCTGCGCGGCCTCGCCCGCCTGCTGCCCGACCACGACCTGGACGCGCTGCCCTTCGCCGAGCTGATCGACCTGGTCGAGCGCCTCGCCGCCGACGAGGGCACCCTCTACCGCCTGCCCACCATCCGCGGCCTGCGCGTCGGCCTGGAGGAAGCCGGCCTCGCCGACCTGCTCGCCGAACTCACCGCTTCCAAGGCCGACCGCCGCGCCGCCGAGGCCGCGTACGCGGCCCGCCAGGCGCTGGCGGGCGGGCAGCGGGACGGGCTGGCGGAGAAGACCGCCGCCGTGGACGAGGCGGCGGCCGAGGCGCAGACCGGTACCGAGGACGCGGCGGCGGACGTCGCCGCGGACGTCGCCGAGGTTGCGGTCGAGACCGCCGTCGAGGCCCCTGCCGAGGTTGAGGGTGAGGCCGGTACCGAGGAGGCTGCCGCCGAGCGGTCCGGGACGGACGGGACGGCCGACCGGGCCGACGCCGAGGCGGCTGCCCTTCAGGCGCTGGCGGGCGGGCAGCGGGACGGCCTCGTGGAGGAGGCCCCGGCCGCGGTGACGGCTCCGGCGGAGGAGACCACCGAGACCACCGAGACCGCTGCGGCCGCCGCGGTGGTTTCGGAGGACGAGACCGAGGTCGAGACCGAGATTGAGGCCGAGCCGACGGCGAACGCCAGTGCCACGGCGGACGAGCCGGCGGCGGCGCAGACCACGGAGGAGACGCCGGCCGCGGTCGTCTCCCTTCCGGCGCCCTCCCCGGCGGCCGACGACCTGGTGGCCGCCGCGACCGCAGCCCTGGCCGAGCCCGAGGCCGCGGATGAGCAGCCGGCGGCGGAGGTGGAGCCGGAGGCCGCCCTGGTCGCCGAGGCGACCGAGGCCGAGGAGCCCGCGGTCGAGGCTGCCGAGCCCGTTGCCGAGGCCGAGCCCGAGGCCGTTGTGGCGGAGTCGGTCGAGGCCGAGGTCGCCATGGAGACCGTCGAGATCGAGGTCGAGGCGACGACCGAGGAGCCGGTGGCCGAGGTTGCTGAGCCCGCTGCCGAGGTTGCGGCGGAGGTTGCGGTCGAGACCGAGGCTGAGAGCGAGGCTGAGCCGGTGGCCGAGGCCGTCGTGGCGGAGCCCGCCGTCGAGGCTGAGGAGATCGTCACGGAGACCGAGGCCGAGGTCGAGGTCGAGGAGCCGGTGGCCGAGGTCGAGCCGGTGGTCGAGGCCGAGGCCGTGCCCGAGGCTGTCGTCGCGGAGCCCGCCGTCGAGGCTGAGAAGGTCGCCGCTGAGGTTGAGGCCGCGCCGGTGGTCGAGGCCGAGGTCGCCGTGGAGGCTGCCGAGACCGAGACCGAGACCGGGCCCGAGAGCGTGGTCGAGAAGAGCGCCGTCGAGCCCGAGCCCGAGGTCGCCGCCGCAGAGGTGGCGGAGCCCGTCGCCGTCGAGCCCGAGCCGGTCGCCGCCGAGCCGGTGGCCGAGGCCCGTCCCGCGAAGCCGGACTTCACGCCCGGTCGCCCCGTGACCGCCTACTCCGCCGACGAGCTGCTCTCCGTCGTGCGCTGGGTGGACGGCGACGGCACCGGGCGGACGGACGAGGAGCTGCTGCGGGCGGCCATGAAGGAGCTGGGCTTCGCCCGCCTCGGCCCCCGGATCAAGGAGGCGCTGGGCGCCGCCGTCGCCGCCGCGCGCGGCTGACACCTGACGACCCGCACAACGGCCGGGCCCGGAACGCGTACGTGCGTCCCGGGCCCGGCCGTTGTGCGTCGCCGGTCCCGTCCGCCGACGGGCGTCTCCGCGAGGTTGCTTCCTTCGGGGCCGTCGTCAGGCGTCCGGGCGGGTCGGCCCGATCGGACGGTCGAGTGCCCGCCGCAGCACGGCGGGGGCGGTCACCAGTGAGGGCCCGTACCAGGTCAGGTGCCGTCCGCTGACGAGTGCCGCGGGTGTGCCCGGGAACGACTCCGGGCCGTCCTCGGCGGTGAAGCGGTACGGCTCGTCGGGCAGGACGACCAACTCCGGTCGGCAGGCGAGCAGTTCGGGCAGCGGGACGGCCGGGTAGCGCTCGGGGTGGTCGGCGTGGACGAGCCGTGGGCCCAGGCGGCGCAGCAGGTCCCCGGCGAAGGTGTCGCGGCCGAGGACCATCCATGGGCGCCGCCAGATCGGTACGACGGTCCGCGGGCCGTCGGACTCCGCCGGTGTGCCGCCGCCCCCGACGCCGGCCCAGGCGGCCTCCGCCTCGTCCAGCCAGGCCGGCCGGGGCAGCCCGCAGGCGGTGGTGAGCAGCCGGTCCAGGGAGCGGAAGGCGTCGTCCAGGGTGCGGATGTCGGTGACCCAGACAGGCACGCCGGCCGCCCGCAGCGCGTCCAGGTCGGGGCGCCGGTTCTCCTCGTCGTTGGCGAGGACGAGGTCCGGGGCGAGCGCGAGGATGCGCGGGACGTCCGGGTTCTTGGTGCCGCCGATCCGGGTGACGGCCAGTTCGGCGGGGTGGGTGCACCAGTCCGTGGCGCCGACCAGCAGACCGGGCGCGGTGGCGGCGACCGCCTCGGTCAGCGAGGGCACCAGCGAGACCACCCGGCGGGGCGGGCGCGGCCCGAGCCGGACGGGGAGGTCGAGGTCGTCGCGCGGGGCGGTGGGGTCGGCCATCCGACCAGCCTACGTCCGGCTCCTCGGCGCGGGGGCGCGCGGACGACGCGCGGACGGGTGTGCGCGGACGGGTGTGCGCGGACGGGTAGGCGCGGACGGGCAGGCGCGGACGGGCAGGCGCGGACGGGGACCGGTCGCGGATCGCGGGGAACCCGACGCCCGGGCCGTCCGACTACCTGGTCCGGGTCCGCAGCATGGGCCCCGGCACGACCATCTGGTGCCGTCACCGAGCACCACCACCGACCAGGAGAGTTGTCATGCGCCCTCGCGTCGTCTGCGGAATCGCGGCCGCCGTCGCCCTGTTCGCCACGGCCTGCGGAAGCGGTTCCGGGGGCGGGGCGAGCGCCCCCGTCAGCGTCCGGGCCGGCCAGGGCGGTGGATTCCCCGTCAAGGTCGCCGACTGCGCGGGCAAGGAGACCACCATCGCCCAGGCTCCTGCCAGGATCGTCACCAGCAACGCCGCGAGCCTGGAGCTGCTGCTGCAGCTCGGCGCGGGGGAGCGGGTGATCGGTACCGGCTTCCCGCCTGGCAAGGGCACCCTGCCCGGCGCGCTCGCCGACCAGGGCGCCAAGGTGCCGGTGCTCGGGGAGAAGGGCATACCCAAGGAGAAGCTGCTCGGCTCCGGCGCCGACCTCTACGTGGACACCTTCGGGGCGATGCCGATGATGGGCGGCGGCGCCACCGGGCCGAGCGAGGAGGAGTACGTGGCGGCCGGCATCCAGCACGTGTACCTGCTCTCCACCGCCTGCGCCGGGACGCCGAAGGCCGCCAAGGCGCCGCGCACCGACCTCGCCGGGATCGAGGAGGACGTCCGTCGCCTCGGGGCCGTCACCGGCACCACCGCACGGGCCGAAGAACTGGTCACCGGGATGGAGAAGCAACTCGGCGAGGTCCGCACCGCGCTCGCCGCCGTTCCGGAGGGGCAGCGGCCGAGCTACTTCGTCTTCGACTTCGACGCCGGCACCAAGCAGCCGGTGGCGGTCTGCGGCCGGCAGGTCGCCAACGCCGTGATCACCCAGGCGGGGGCGCGCAACGTGTTCGCCGACTGCGACGCCGACTTCAAGCCCGGCTCCTGGGAGGACGTGGTCGCCAAGAACCCGGACTGGATCCAGCTGGCCGTGCGCAACCGGGGCAGCGAGGAGGCCACCCGCAAGGCCTTCGACGAAGCCGAGGCCTTTCTGAAGGGCTTCCCCGCGACCCAGGGCCTGAAGGCCGTCCAGGAGGGGCACTTCGTCCGGCTCGGCTCCGAGGTGACCACCATCGCGGGGGTGCGCAACGCCGACGCCGTGCGGCAGATCGCCGCCACCGTCCACCCGGACCTGGTCAAGGGCGCCCCGACTCAGGGCGGCGCTCCGGCCGCGGGTGCCGACTCGACCCAGGGCGCCGGCCCCGCCGGGAACGGGCAGTAGCCGGTGGCACCGGCCGCCGTTCGGAAGGAGCGCGGCGACGCCCGCCCGGCCCGCACCCTGCGGGCCGGGCCGCTGGCCGCCGCCCTCGCCGCCGCCCTGGTGCTCGCGCTGACCGCCGCCGTCTCGCTCGGCTCGGTGGACGTCCCGCCCGGCGAGGTCTGGTCGGTGGTCGTCCGCCGGCTCACCGGCCGGGCCCCCGAACCCGGCACCCTCGACCTCATCGTCTGGCAACTGCGCGTGCCCCGCGCCCTGTTGGCGGCCGTGGTGGGCGCCGGACTCGGCCTGGTCGGCACCGCCGTGCAGGCCCTGGTCCGCAACCCGCTCGCGGACCCCTACCTGCTCGGCATCTCCTCCGGCGCCTCGCTCGGCGCGGTCGCCGCGATCGTCCTCGGCACCACCCTCGGACTCCAGCTCTCCTTCGGCAGCGCGCTCGGCCTCACCGTCTCCCTGGCGGCGTTCGCCGGCGCGCTCGCCGCGTTCTCGCTGGTCTGGCTGATGGCCCGGCGCGGCGGCGGCTTCTCCCCGCTGCGCCTGGTCCTCGCGGGCATCGGCATCGCCCAGTTCCTCGGCGGCCTCACCAGCTACCTGGTGCTGCAGACCCGCGACGAGCAGCAGACCAGGGGCGTGCTGTTCTGGCTGATGGGCAGCCTGGGTGGCGCCGTCTGGGCCCAACTCGCCGTCCCCGCCGTCGCGGTGGCGCTCGGGCTGGCCCTGCTCCAGGCCCGCGCCCGGGGACTCAACGCGATGCTGATGGGCGACGAGACGGCCGCCGGGCTCGGCGTGGACGTCGCCCGGCTGCGCCGCGAGGTCTTCGTCGTCACCAGCGTGCTCACCGGCGTGCTGGTCGCCGTCTCCGGGGCGATCGGCTTCGTCGGGCTGATGGTGCCGCACGTGTGCCGGCTGCTGGTCGGTGCCGACCACCGGCGACTGCTGCCGCTGTCCGCGCTCACCGGGGCGCTGCTGCTGGTCGTCGTCGACACCGTGGCCCGCACCGCCCTGGACGGCCAGGAACTGCCGATCGGCGTGGTCACCGCCGTCCTCGGCGCCCCCACCCTGCTCTACCTGCTGGACCGACGACTGGAGCGCAGTTGAGGATCGCCGTCGAAGACCTGAGCGTCGCCCTGGCCGGCCGGACGGTGCTGGCCGGGGCCAACCTGATCGCCGAGGAGGGGGAGATCGCCGGGCTGGTCGGGCCCAACGGCAGCGGCAAGTCCAGCCTGCTGCGCACCGTCTACCGGCACCTGCGGCCCAGCGCCGGCCGAGTCCTGCTGGCCGGGCGGGACCTGGCGGAGCTGCGGCCGGAGCAGTCCGCCCGGCACATCGGGGCGCTGCCCCAGGAACGCGGCGGGGACTTCGAGTTGAGCGTCCGCGAGGTGGTCGCGATGGGCCGCACGCCCTACAAGCGGGCCTTCGCGGCCGATGACGCCGAGGACCGCCGGATCACCGCCGAGGCGTTGGACCGGGTCGGCATGGCCGAGGCCGCCGACCGCCGGTTCGCCCAACTGTCCGGCGGGGAAAGGCAACGGGTGCTGCTGGCCCGGGCACTCGCCCAGCAGCCGGACGTCCTGGTACTGGACGAGCCGACCAACCACCTGGACGTCCGGCACCAGGTCGAGCTGCTCGCCCTGCTCCGGGAGCAACGCCGCACCACCCTGGTGGCCCTGCACGACCTCAACGCGGCCGCCTCGCTCTGCGACCGGCTGCACGTCCTGCACGACGGTGCCCTGGTGGCCTCCGGTGCGCCGCGTGAGGTGCTGAGCCCCGGGCTCCTGGCGGAGGTCTTCGGGGTGCGGGCGGCCGTGGTCGAGCACCCGCTCACCGGCGATCCGCTGATCGCCTTCGACCATCGCGCCCCGGCGGGGGACCCGGCCGCTGCCCGGCAGCGCTGATTCGCGGCGATGAGTCCCCGGTTGCCGTCCCCTTCGAGCCCGTCCCCTCCGAACCCCGTCCCCTTCGAGCTCGTCCCCTCCGAGCCCCGTCCGTTCGACGCCGGGTGACGGTGGGAGCCGGTCGGACTCCGTCGCCCGGCGGGACGGGGCGAGGGTGTGGGCGCGGGTGTGGGCGAGGGTGTGCGCGGGGCCCGGCACCATCCTGCGCAGACTGCCCGAACTGCGCCTGGCCGTACCGTTCGAGGAGGTCCGCTTC
>NZ_JBEZUT010000186.1:0-17082 GCF_040636595.1 Kitasatospora sp. NPDC036755 | reverse complement strand
CACCCTCCACACCACCGGTGTGACCATCGACTGGGCCACCGCCTTCACCGGCCTCCACACCCAGCACACCGACCTGCCCACCTACCCCTTCCAGCGCGAACGCTTCTGGCTGGACACCCGCGAGTACCTGGCGAGCTCCTGGTTCGGCGGTGACTTCGGCGGTGTGACCTCCGCTGGTCTCGACGCCGCGGACCACCCGCTGCTGGGCGCCGTCGTCGCCATGCCGGAGTCCGGCGGCACCATGATGACGGGCCGCCTGTCCGTCGAGACCCAGCCCTGGCTGGCCGACCACCGCATCGGCGACGCGATCCTGCTCCCCGGCACCGGCTTCGTCGAACTCGCACTGCGGGCCGGCCGACAGGTCGGCTGCGACGTCCTCACCGAGCTCGCGCTCCAGGCCCCGCTGGTTCTGCCCGTCTTCGGCGGTGTCGCGGTCCAGGTCACGGTCACCGGCGCCGACGAGCGCGGCGACCGCACCGTCACCGTCCACTCCCGCAGTGACGAAGCCGGCTCCTGGGTCCTGCACGCCGAGGGTGTGCTCGGCACCGAAGGCGCCGCTCGCGCCGCGTCCGCCGACCTGGTCGAGTGGCCGCCGCCGGGCGCCGAGGCCGTGGACGTCGCCGGTGCGTACGAGCTGCTGGAGGAGCAGGGCTACGGATACGGCCCGACCTTCCAGGCCCTGCGCGCGGCCTGGCGCCGGGGCGAGGAGACCTTCGCCGAGGTCGCGCTCCCCGAGGACGCCCACGCCGACGCCGCCCGCTTCGGCCTCCACCCCGCACTCCTCGACGCCGCGATGCACGCGGTCCTGTTCGACGACGACGGCCACCGCGGCGGCCAGACCGTCCTGCCGTTCGTGTGGAGGGGTGTCGCCCTGCGTGCTGTCGGCGCCACCGCGCTGCGGGTGCGCCTGGCCGCGGCCGGTGAGGGCAGCATCACCCTGACCGTCGCCGACGCCGCCGGGCAGCCGGTGCTGTCGGTCGAGTCCGTGCTCGGCCGCCCCGTGGTCGCCGACCAGCTGACCGGCGCGACCGGTCGGGACGCCGCGCTGTTCGGCGTCGAGTGGACGGGCGGCCGCTCCGCGACAGGTGTGGCACTCACGGACCGCTGGGCGCTCGTCGGCGGGGACGCCGCAGCCTCGGGTGCCGACTCGTACCCGTCGATGGCCGCGCTCGTCGAGGCCGTCGCCTCGGGCGTCGAGGCGCCGTCGGTGGTCGTGCTGCCGTGCGCCCCGCTGAGCGGTGACGTACCGTCCGGCATGCGGGCCGGGCTCGGCCGGGTCCTGAGTGCCCTCCAGGCATGGCTGGCCGACGACCGCCTCACCGACTCCCGCCTGGTCGTCGTCACCTCGGGCGCCGTCGCCCACCCCGAGATCACCGACCTCACCGGCGCCCCCATCTGGGGCCTGATCCGCGCCGCCCAGGCCGAGAACCCCGGGCGCATCACCCTCGCCGACCTCGACGACCTCACCGCCCTCCCCCACATCCTGGGCGCCGTCGTCGCCTCCGGCGAGCCCGAACTCGCGCTCCGCGCCGAGGCGTTGTACGTTCCGCGCCTGGTGCGCGCCGAGTCGTCCGCGTCCGGCGGGACTGTCCTCTTCGAGGCCGACGAGACCGTCCTGGTCACCGGCGGCACCGGCGGCCTCGGCGCCCTGTTCGCCCGCCACCTGGTCACCGAGCACGGCGTGCGCCGCCTGCTGCTCACCAGCCGACGCGGCCCCGACGCCCCCGGCGCGAGCGAACTCGTCGCCGAACTCGCCGCCCTGGGAGCCGAAGCGACCGTCGCCGCCTGCGACGTCTCCGACCGCGACGCCCTCACCCAACTGCTGGACGGCGTGAACCTGCGCGGCATCGTCCACGCCGCGGGCACCGCCGCCAACGCCCTCATCGGCGCGCTGGACACCCAGAGCCTGGACCACGTCCTCGCCCCCAAGGCGGACGCCGCCTGGCACCTCCACGAACTCACCGCCGGTCTCGACCTGCGCCTGTTCGTGCTCCTGTCCTCCGCCGGAGGCCAGGTCCTCGCCGCCGGCCAGGGCAACTACGCCGCCGCCAACACCTTCCTCGACGCCCTCGCCGCACACCGCAACGCCCAAGGCCTCACCGCCACCGCCATCGCCTACGGCCTCTGGGCCACGGAGACCGGCCTCGGCGGCGTGCTCGCCGAGGCCGAGGAGCGGATGGCCCGCCTCGGCATGCCGGCCGTCCCGGTCGCCGAGGGCCTGGCCCTGTTCGACGAGGCGACCGCCGCCGGCCGGGCGAACGTCACCGGTCTGCGCGTCGACCGCCGCACCCTGGAGTCCCGCACCGACGAACTCCCCGCTCTCCTGCGCGGCATGGTCCGCACGGGCCTGCGCCGCGCCGCCACCGGTGCCACCGGCTCGCTCGCGGGCGGCCTCGCGGCCCGGCTGGCCGGCCTCACCGCCGACCAGCGCCTGACCGAACTCACCACCCTGGTCCGCACCGAGGTCGCCGCCGTCCTCGGCCACACCACCCCCGACGCGATCGAACCCGACCGCGCCTTCCAGGAGTTGGGCTTCGACTCGCTCTCCGCCGTCGAACTGCGCAACCGCCTCAACACCGCCACCGGCCTGCGCCTGCCGGCCACCCTCGTCTTCGACTACCCCTCCGCCCACGCCGTCGCCCAGCACATCGCCACCGAGGTACTCGGCGCGACGAGCTCCTCGATCACCCCGGTGGTCGGCGCCGCGACGGCCGTCAGCGACGACCCGATCGCGATCGTCGGCATGGCCTGCCGCTACCCCGGCGGCATCACCACCCCCGAGCAGCTCTGGCAGCTGGTCGCCGACGGCACCGACGCCATCGGCGACTTCCCCGCCGACCGCGGCTGGGACCTCCGGCAGCTCTTCGACCCGACGCCCGGCGTCGAGGGCAAGATCTACACCCGGAACGGCGGATTCCTTTACGACGCGGGCGAGTTCGACCCGGCGTTCTTCGGGATCAGCCCCAACGAGGCGCTGATCATGGACCCGCAGCAGCGTCTCCTCCTGGAGACCTCCTGGGAGGCCATGGAGCGGGCCGGCATCGACCCCACAGGCCTCAAGGGCTCGGCGACCGGCGTGTTCGCCGGCGTGATGTACCACGACTACGCCAAGGGCAACGAGGTCGGCACCACCAGCGGCGGCAGCCTGGTCTCCGGCCGCATCTCCTACACCCTCGGCCTGGAGGGCCCGTCGGTCACCGTCGACACGGCGTGCTCCTCCTCCCTCGTCGCCATGCACCTCGCCGGCCAGGCCCTGCGTTCCGGCGAGTGCTCGCTCGCCGTGGCCGGCGGCGTCGCCGTGATGGCGACCCCCGACATGCTGATCGAGTTCAGCCGCCAGCAGGGCCTCTCCCCTGACGGCCGGGCCAAGTCGTTCTCCGACTCGGCCGACGGCACCGGCTGGGCCGAGGGCGTGGGCGTCCTGCTGCTGGAGCGGCTCTCCGACGCGCGCCGCAACGGCCACCCCGTGCTCGCCGTCGTCCGCGGCTCGGCCGTCAACCAGGACGGCGCCTCCAACGGCTTCTCCGCCCCCAACGGCCCCTCGCAGCAGCGGGTCATCCGCCAGGCCCTGACCTCGGCGGGCCTGACCACGGCCGACGTCGACCTCGTCGAGGCGCACGGCACCGGCACCCGCCTCGGTGACCCGATCGAGGCCCAGGCGCTGCTCGCCACTTACGGCCAGGGACGCGAGGACGGCGCGCCGCTGTGGCTCGGCTCCATCAAGTCCAACCTCGGCCACGCCCAGGCCGCGGCCGGCGTCGCGGGTGTCATCAAGGTCGTCGAGGCCATGCGCCACGGCGTCATGCCGCCCACGCTCCACGCCGAGCAGCGCTCCTCGCAGGTGGAGTGGGAGGCCGGCGCCGTCGAACTGCTCACCGAGTCCCGCGAATGGCCCCTCGGTGAGCGGCCGCGCCGGGCCGGTGTCTCCTCCTTCGGTATCAGCGGCACCAACGCCCACGTGATCATCGAAGGCGTCGAGGCACAGGCCGCCGTCGACGGCGGCTTGGCGGAAGCCCCGGTCGTTCCGGTGGTGCTGTCGGCGAAGACCGCGCCCGCCCTGCGGGAGCAGGCCGCCCGCCTGCACGCCCACCTGACCGCGCACCCGGACGCGTCACTGCCGGACGTCGCGCACGCCCTGGTCACCGCCCGTGCGAGCTTCGAGCACCGGGCGGTCGTCGCGGCCGCCGGACGCGAGGAGCTGCTCACCGCGCTCGACCGCATCGCCGACGGCACCGAACCGCTCACCGGACCGGCCCGCTCCGGCGGGACCACCGGCTTCCTGTTCACCGGCCAGGGCGCCCAGCGCCTCGGCATGGGACAGGAGTTGTACAACACCCACCCCGTGTTCGCCGCCCGCTTCGACGAGGTCTGCACCGAGCTCGACCGGTGGCTCGACCGACCCCTGCGCGAGGTGATCTGGGGCGAGGACAGCGACCTCCTCAACCAGACCGCCTACACCCAGACCGCCCTCTTCGCCGTCGAGGTCGCACTCTTCGCCCTCCTTGACTCCTGGGGCGTGCGCCCGCAGTACCTCGCCGGGCACTCCATCGGCGAACTCGCCGCCGCCCACGTCGCCGGCGTCTGGACCCTGCCGGACGCAGCCCGACTCGTCGCCGCACGCGGCAAGCTGATGCAGGCCCTTCCGGGCGGCGGTGCGATGATCGCCGTCGAGGCGACGGAAGCCGAGGTCACCCCGCACCTGACCGACGGCGTGGACATCGCGGCCCTCAACGGGCCGCGCTCCGTGGTGATTTCGGGCGAAGCCGCCGCTGTCGAGGCGCTCGCCGAGCGCTTCGCCACCGACGGACGCCGCACCTCCAAGCTCCGCGTCTCCCACGCCTTCCACTCCGTGCTCATGGAGCCCATGCTCGCCGAGTACGCCACCGTGGCACGGGAGTTGGCGTACAACGAGCCCACCATCCCGCTCGTTTCGACGGTTACCGGCACCCTCGCCACCACCGAACTCACCGACCCGCAGTACTGGGTCGACCAGGTCCGCGCCGCCGTCCGCTTCACCGACGCCGTTCAGACCCTTGCCGACAACGGCGTCACCACCCTGCTCGAGGTCGGCCCCGACGCCGTCCTCACCGCCATGGCCCAGCAGACGACCGAAGACACCACCGCCATCCCCACCCAGCGCCGCGACCGCGACGAGAACACCACCCTCCTCGCAGCCCTCGGCACCCTCCACACCACCGGTGTGACCATCGACTGGGCCACCGCCTTCACCGGCCTCCACACCCAGCACACCGACCTGCCCACCTACCCCTTCCAGCACGAACGCTTCTGGGTCAACGCCGTCAGCACCACCACCGACGTCTCCGCCGCCGGCCTCGACACCGCCGACCACCCGCTGCTCGGCGCGGCCGTCGCGCTCGCCGACAGCGACGGCGTCGTCCTCACTGGCCGTCTCTCCGTGGCCTCCCAGCCCTGGCTGGCCGATCACCGGCTCGGGGACACGATCCTCTTCCCGGGCACCGGCTTCGTCGAGCTGGCCCTGCGGGCCGGGCAGCAGGTGGACTGCGACGTCCTCGCCGAGCTTGCTCTCCAGGCACCCCTCGTGCTCCCCGAGCACGGCGGTGTCGCCGTCCAGGTCGCCGTCACCGGCGCCGACGACAACGGCGACCGCACGGTGACGATCCACTCCCGCACCGACGACGCCACCACCTGGACCCAGCACGCTGAGGGCCTGCTCTCCGGCAAGCCGTCGGTCGCCGCGACCTCCGGGGCCGGGCTGGCCCAGTGGCCGCCGGCCGGCGCCGAGCAGATCGACGTCACCGACGCCTACACCGTCCTCACCGAGGTCGGCTACGGCTACGGCCCGGTCTTCCAGGGGCTCAAGGCCGCCTGGCAGCGCGGCGACGAGACCTTCGCCGAGGTCGTGCTCCCCGAGGACGCCCACGCCGACGCCGCGCGTTTCGGTGTGCACCCCGCGCTCCTCGACGCGTCCCTGCACGCCCGCCTCCTCGCGGGCGGCGGGTCGGAGGAGGCCGACGGACGGGCGGTGCTGCCCTTCCTCTGGAACGGTGTGTCCATCCACGCCGTCGGCGCCACCGCGCTTCGGATCCGGATCGCCTCCACCGGCCAGGACAGCATCGCGCTGACGGTGGCGGACGGCGGCGGCTCGCCGGTGCTGACGGTGGACGCGCTGGTGTCCCGTCCGGTGGACCTCGCCGCGCTGGCGCCGGCCGCCGGGGCGGGGACGGACTCGCTCTTCCGGGTGGAGTGGGCCGAGGTGTCCCGGCCTGCCGCCGAGCCGGTGCCGTGGGTGGAGTGGGCCGAGGTGGCGCGGCCGGGCGCTGCGGCCGTTCCGCCGGTCGTGGTCCTGCCCTGCTTCGGGACGGACCCGGCCGCCGGTCAGCCGGCCACCGGTCGCGTCGCCGATCCGGCGGCCGGGGCCCACGCCCTGACGCGGCGGTTGCTCACCGTCCTGCAGGACTGGTCGGCGGATTCCCGGTTCGGCCGTGCTCGCCTGGTCGTGGTGACCCGGACCGGTGACCTGGCCGGCGCTGCCGTGCGCGGCCTGGTCCGCGCGGCGCAGGCCGAGCAGCCGGACCGCTTCGTCCTGGTGGAGTCCCCCGCCGTCACCGAGCCCGTCACCAACCCCGTCACCGAGCCCGTCGACGCGGTCGTCACCGACGTCCTGCGCTCCGCCCTGGGCGCGGTGCTCGCGCTGGAGGAGCCGGAGGTCCGGCTGGCCGCCGACGGCGGGCTCGCCGTCCGCCGGGTGGTCCGGGCGGGCGCGGCGCCGGTGGCCGAGCGGCCGCTGGGCGACGGCGCCGGGACGGTGCTGGTCACCGGTGGTACCGGTGCGCTGGGCGCGGCGGTGGCCCGTCATCTGGCGGCCGAGCACGGCGTGCGCCGGCTGGTGCTCGCCAGCCGCCGGGGCCCGGATGCCCCCGGCGCGAGCGAACTCGTGGCCGAGCTCGCCGCGTTGGGAGCCGAGGCGACCGTCACCGCCTGCGACGCCGCGGACCGCGAGCGGCTGGCGCAGGTGCTTGCCGAGGTCCCGGCCGAGTGGCCGCTGATCGGTGTGGTGCACACTGCGGGTGTGTTGGACGACGCCCTGGTGACGGCACTGACGCCGGAGCGGCTGGACGCGGTGCTCGCGCCGAAGGCGACCGCCGCCTGGCACCTGCACGAGCTGACCGCCGGGCTGGACCTGCGCCTGTTCGTGCTGTTCTCCTCGGTCGCGGGTGTCTTCGGGAACCCGGGCCAGGGCAACTACGCGGCGGCCAACGCGTTCCTGGACGAGCTGGCCGCCCGGCGCCGGGCGGACGGTCTGGCGGGCCACTCGCTGGCGTGGGGCCTGTGGGACGGCGCCGGCATGGGGACCGGCCTGGGCGACGCGGAGCGGCAGCGGATGCTGCGTTCCGGCATCGGGGCGTTCTCTGTGGCGCAGGGCCTGGCGGCCCTGGACGCGGCGGTCCGCCGACCGGAGGCGGCGCAGGTCGTGGTCCGGTTGGACGTGCGGGCGCTGGCTTCGGCCGGTGCGGCGCTGCCGCCGGTGCTGCGGGCGCTGGCCCCGGCCGGGCGGCGGCAGGCGGCGGGTGCCGCCGACGCGGGGGCCCTGAAGCGCCGACTGCTCGGCCTGTCCGGGGAGGAGCGCCGCGAGGAGCTGCTGGAGCTGGTGCGTACGCAGGTGGCCGCGGTGCTGGGGCACGCCTCGGCGGACGCGGTGGCGGCGGAGCGGCCGTTCCAGGAGCTGGGCTTCGACTCGCTCTCGGCGGTCGAGCTGCGCAACCGTCTGAACGCCGTCTCCGGTCTGCGCCTGCCCGCGACGCTGGTCTTCGACTACCCGACGGCGCAGGCCGTCGCGGACCAGATCGAGGAGGAGCTGCTGCCCGAGCTGGGCGCGGACGGGGCCGCGGAGGCGGAGTCCCAGGTGCGCCGGGCGCTGCAGGAGATCCCGCTGGCCCGTCTGCGGGACGCCGGGCTGCTGGACGTGCTGCTGGAGCTGAGCGGGGTGCGGCTGCCGCAGGCCGCCGACGCCTCGGCGGGTGCGGCCGGGACCGCCGCGGGCGGCGCGTCGGCCGGCGGGAGCGCGGCCGGCGCCCCGGGAGCGATCGACGACGCGATCGACGCGATGGACGCCGACAGCCTGATCAGCATGGCGCTCGACGGGCTGGACCTCGGCGGCCTGGGCCTCGACGGTTCCGACGGCGCCGGGGAGCTCGACGACCCGGACGGCCTCGGCGGCCTGGACGACTTCGACGGCCTGGACGGCCTGGACGACCTCGGCGCCTACGGCGACGACACCGCAACGGAGACTGAGTGATGAGTACGACCGATCAGAAGCTGGTCGACGCCCTGCGCGCGTCGCTGAAGGAGACCGAGCGGCTGCGCGGCCAGAACCGGAAGCTGGTCGCGGCCGGCCGGGAGCCGATCGCCATCGTCGGGATGAGCTGCCGCTACCCGGGCGGGGTGGACTCGCCGGAGGGCCTGTGGCGGACCGTCACCGACCGGGTGGACGCGATCTCGCGGTTCCCGGCCGACCGGGGCTGGGACGTCGACGCGCTGTACGCGCAGGAGCCGGGGACGCCGGGCCGGACGTACACCCGGGAGGGGGGCTTCCTGGACCGGGCCGGGGACTTCGATCCGGCGTTCTTCTCGATCGGCCCGAACGAGGCGATGGGCATGGACCCCCAGCAGCGCCTGCTGCTGGAGACCTCCTGGGAGGCGCTGGAGCGGGCCGGCATCGACCCCACCACCCTCAAGGGCTCGGCGACGGGGGTGTTCGCGGGCCTGATGTACCACGACTACCCGTTCAACACGAGCTCCGGTTCGTTCGCCTCGGGCCGGCTGTCGTACTTCCTCGGGCTGGAGGGGCCGTCGGTCACCCTCGACACCGCCTGTTCGTCGTCGCTGGTGACCATGCACCTGGCGGTGCAGGCGCTGCGCAACGGTGAGTGCTCGCTGGCGCTGGCCGGCGGGGTGACGGTGATGGCGAGCCCGGACGTCTTCGTCTACTTCGGCAGCCAGCGCGGGCTGGCCCCGAACGGGCGGTGCAAGGCGTTCTCGGACGACGCCGACGGGTTCGGCTGCGCGGAGGGCGTCGGCCTGGTGGTGCTGGAGCGGCTCTCCGACGCCCGGCGCAACGGGCACCGGGTGCTGGCCGTCATCCGGGGGTCCGCGGTCAACCAGGACGGCGCGTCCAACGGCCTCACCGCCCCCAACGGTCCTTCCCAGCGGCGGGTGATCCGGCAGGCGCTGGCCAACGCGCAGGTGTCCGCGGACCAGGTCGACGTGGTGGAGGCGCACGGGACGGGCACCACGCTGGGCGACCCGATCGAGGCGCAGGCGCTGCTCGCGACGTACGGCAAGGACCGGCCGGCGGGCCGCCCGCTCTGGCTGGGTTCGGTGAAGTCGAACATCGGCCACACCCAGGCGGCCGCCGGGGTGGCGGGTGTGATCAAGATGGTCGAGGCGATGCGGCACGGGGTGCTGCCGCCGACCCTGCACGCGGGGCGGCGCTCCTCGAAGGTGGACTGGTCGGCGGGCTCGGTGGAGCTGCTGACCGAGGCCAGGGAGTGGGTGCGGGGCGACCATCCGCGCCGGGCCGGGGTGTCCTCGTTCGGGATCAGCGGGACCAACGCCCACCTGATCCTGGAGGAGGCCCCGCAGTCACCGACCGCCGAGCCGCCCGCGCCCGCCGCCGAGCCGTCGGCGGTGCCGTGGCTGCTGTCCGCGCGTTCGCCGGAGGCGCTGCGCGCCCAGGCCCGCCGGCTGGCCCTGTTCGCCACGGAGGAGTCCCGGGACACCCAGGACTCGCCGGGGACGCCGGAGACGCCGCGGTCGCACGGGCTCCCCGTGCCGCGTCCGGCGGACGTGGGGGTCTCGCTGTGGCGCCACCGGGCCGCGCTGGAGCACCGCGCGGTGGTCGCCGGCGGCACCCCGCGGGAGCTGGCGGACGCGCTGCTCGCGCTGGCCGACGGCGTCCCCTCGGCGCGGGCCGTGCAGGGCCGGGCCGACGTGACCGGCCGGACGGTCTTCGTCTTCCCCGGCCAGGGTTCGCAGTGGCAGGGCATGGCGGCCGAACTGCTGCTCTCCTCGCCGGTGTTCGCCGCGGAGGTCGGGGCGTGCGCGGAGGCCGTCGACGCGCTGACCGACTGGTCGCTGCTGGACGTGCTGCGCGGGGCGCCGGGCGCGGCCCCGCTGGAGCGCACCGATGTGGTGCAGCCCGCGCTGTTCGCGGTGATGGTGGGCCTGGCCGCGCTGTGGCGCGGGCACGGGGTGGAGCCGGACGCCGTGGTCGGCCACTCGCAGGGCGAGATCGCCGCCGCGTACGTGGCCGGGGTGCTGTCGCTGCCGGAGGCGGCCCGGCTGGTGGTGCGGCGCAGCCAGGCGATGGCCACCCTGAAGGGCACCGGCGGGATGGCCTCGGTGTCGCTGCCGGTGGAGCGGGCGCTGGAGCTGATCGCCCCGTTCGGGGACCGGCTGGGCGTGGCGGCGGTGAACGGGCCGCACGCGACCATCGTCTCGGGGGACCTGGACGCGGTCGACGAGCTACTGGCGGGCTGCGCGGCCGACGGGGTGCACGCCCGGCGGGTGCCGGTGGACGCGGCGAGCCACAGCCCGCACGTGGAGGCGCTGCGCGGGTGGGTCGAGGAGGCGGTGGCGGGGTTCGAACCGCCGCGGGCCGCCACGACGGCGTTCTGCTCGACGGTCACCGGGGGCCTGCTGGACACCGCGGCGATGCCGGCCGACTACTGGTACCGCAACCTGCGCGAGCCGGTGCGGTTCGCGGACGCCGTACGGGAGTTGCACGGGCAGGGGTTCCGCTGGTTCGTGGAGATGAGCCCGCACGCGGTGCTGGTCTCCAGCGTGCAGGGCACCCTGGAGGCGCTGGCGGAGTCGGCGGCGCCGGGCGCCGCGGTGGGGGCCGGCGCGGCCGTCGGGTCGCTGCAGCGCGACGACGGTTCGTTGGCGCGGTTCCTGGTGTCGCTGGGCGAGTACCACGCGCGCGGCGGGTCGGTGGACTGGTCGGTGCCGTTCGAGGGTTCGGGCGGCCGGTTCACGGAGCTGCCGACGTACCCGTTCCAGCGGCAGCGGTTCTGGCTGCTGGAGGAGTCGTCGGCGGGTGATCCGGCGGGGTTGGGGCATCCGCTGCTGGCGTCGGCGGTGCCGTCGCCGGAGTCGGCGGGGTTCACCCTGACCGGTCGGCTGGCGCTGGGCCGGCAGGCCTGGCTCGGGGACCACGCGTTGCTGGGCACCGTTCTGCTGCCGGGGACGGCGTTCGTGGAGCTGGCGCTGCGGGCGGCGGACCACGCGGGCTGCGACCGGGTCGAGGAGTTGGTGCTGCACGCGCCGCTGGTGCTGCCCGACCGGGGCGCGGTCTCGGTGCAGGTGCTGGTCGGCGAGCCGGACGCGGCGGGCGGGCGGCCGGTGTCGGTGTACGCGCGGGCGGAGGACGCGGAGCCGGCGGCGCCGGGCGCGGACGAGCCGTGGACGCTGCACGCCGAGGGGCTCCTGGCGGTCTCGTCGGGTGCTCCGTCGGTGGACCTGTCGCAGTGGCCGCCGGCCGGGGCGCAGGCGGTGCCGCTGGACGGCGCCTACGAGGCGATGCGCGGGCACGGCTACGAGTACGGGCCGTCGTTCCGCAATCTGACGGGCGTGTGGCGGCGCGACGGCGAGCTGTTCGCCGAGGTGGTGCTGCGCGAGGACGCGCCGACCCAGGTGGACGGCTTCGGCCTGCACCCGGCGCTGCTGGACGCCTGTCTGCACGCGCTGGCCTTCGACGGGCGGGAGCGGGCCGGGGCGGAACTGCCGTTCGCCTGGAACGGGGTGGAGCTGCACGCGGTCGGCGCCGGGGCGCTGCGGGTGCGGATCGCCCGGACCGGGGAGGACACGGTGGCGCTGGAGCTGGCGGACCGTTCGGGCGCCCCGGTGGCCACGGTGGACGCGCTGACCCTGCGGACGGTGTCGCCGGAGCAGCTGGCGGCGGCCCGTTCGCCGCGCCGGGACCAGGTGTTCGAGGTGGTCTGGGAACCGGTGGCGCCGGCTGCCGCGGCCGGTGCTCCGGACTGGCTGGACTGGTCGGCCGTCGGGGCGGCGTCGACCGTCCCGGAGGTGCTGGTGCACCACGCCGTTCGCGGGGAGTCCGCACCGGCGGTGCGGGCCTCGGTCGCCGGGACGCTGGCGGCGGTGCGGGAGTTCCTGGCCGAGGAGCGGTTCGCGGCCTCGCGGCTGCTCGTGGTGACCAGGGGCGCCGTGTCGGCGGCCGGTGAGGAGCTGACGGATCCGGCGGGCGCCGCGGTCTGGGGTCTGGTGCGCTCGGCGCAGTCGGAGAACCCGGACCGGATCGTGCTGGCGGACGTCGCGGACTCGCTGGACGTGGGCGCCGTGCTGGCGGCGGGCCGGGCGCAGCTCGTGGTCCGGCCGGGCGCGCTGTACGCGGCCCGGCTGGAGCGGGTGGCGCTCGGCACGGCGGGCGAGCCGGCGGGCGGGCCCACGACCGGGGCCGTGGACGGGGCCGCGGAGGCGGCCCGGCCGGTGTTCGACCCGGCGCTCCCGGTGCTGGTCACCGGTGCGCTGGGCGGTCTGGGCCGGGTGCTGGCCCGTCACCTGGTGGAGGTCCACGGGGTGCGCCGGCTGCTGCTGACCGGCCGCCGGGGCGCGGCGACGCCGGGCGCCGAGGAGCTGCGCGGGGAGCTGTCCGCGCTGGGCGCCGAGGTGGAGATCGCCGCCTGTGACGTGGCGGACCGCGGGTCCCTGGCGGAGCTGCTGGCCGGGGTCGAGCTGGGCGCGGTGGTGCACGCGGCCGGGGTGCTGGACGACGGGCTGGTCGGCTCGCTGACGCCGGAGCGGCTGGACACGGTGCTGCGTCCGAAGGTGGACGGGGCGCTGAACCTGCACGAGCTGACGGCGGGGATGCCGCTGAGCGCGTTCGTGCTGTTCTCCTCGGCCTCGGGCGTGCTGGGCACCCCGGGGCAGGCCAACTACGCGGCGGCGAACGCGTTCCTGGACGCGCTGGCGGTGCGCCGCCGGGCGGCCGGGCTGCCCGCCCAGTCGCAGATCTGGGGGCTGTGGGCGGCGGACAGCGCGATGGCGAGGACCGACTCCGAGGTGCTGGCCCAGGGCGGGATCCGGGCGCTGGCGGCCGAGGAGGGGCTGGCGCTGTTCGACGCCGCGGTGGCGGGCGGCCGGACCGCCGTGCTGCTGGCCGGGTTCGACCTGCGGGCGCTGCGCGAGCGCGGTGACGAACTGCCGGAGCTGCTGCGCGGTCTGGTGCCGCGCTCCCGGCGGCGGGCCGCGGTCGGCGAGGTGGACGCGCAGGCGCTGCTGGGCCGGCTGGCGGGCCTGTCCTCCGCCGGACGGGAGGAGGTGCTGCGCGAGCTGGTGCTCGGTCACACGGCGGCGCTGCTGGGCTTCGGCGGGCCGGATTCGGTGGATCCGGAGCGGGACTTCCTGGAGTCGGGCCTGGACTCGCTGGGTGCGATGCGGCTGCGCAACGGGCTGAACGCGGCGACCGGGCTCCGGTTGCCGCCGATGGTGGTGTTCGAGAGCAAGAGCCCGGCCGGGCTGGTCCGGCTGGTGCACGAGCGGCTGGCGGAGCGGCTGGACGACGGTGCCGGGGCTGCCGGGGCGCAGGAGCCGGACGCGGGCCGGTCGGCCTTCGCGGGCCAGTCGGCCGAGTACGGCGAGACGCTGAGCGGGGTGTTCCGGCAGGCGGTGGTCTCCGGCGGGCTGGGGCTCGGCTACGGGATCCTGTCGGCGGTGGCGAACTCGCTGCCGCAGTTCGAGTCGGTCGCGGAGCTGGAGCGGGTGCCGTCCGCGGTCCGGCTGGCGGACGGGCCGGTCCGGCCGGTGCTGATGTGCCTCAGCACCACGATGGCCACCGGCGGCACCTACCAGCAGGCCCGGCTGGTGGGGCGGTTCCGTGACCCGCGCCGGGTGTTCGCGGTGCCGTTGCCCGGGTTCGCGCGCGGCGAGAGCCTGCCGGCGACGCCCGAGGCGGCCGTGGAGGCGCTGGCCGAGTGCGTGCTGCGGGCCGCGGACGGCGCGCCGTTCGTGCTGGAGGGCTACTCGGCGGGCGGCGTGCTGGCGTACGCGGTGGCGCAGTACCTGGAGCGGCGCGGGGTGTCCCCGGCCGGGGTGGTGCTGCTGGACGCCTTCCGGATCGTCGACATGGGCAAGGCCCTGCCGATCGAGGAGGCGGTGCTGGCGATGCTGGACGCGGAGAAGCAGTTCGGCCGGTTCGACACCGCGCGGCTGGCGGGCATGGGCCGGTACACCGAGCTGCTGCCGTCGGTGACGACGGAGGGCGGGGTGGCGGCGCCGGTGCTGTTCGCGCAGTGCGCCCGGCCGTTCTACCGGCTGCCGGACGGCTCGCTGCCGGAGGCCGAGGCCTGGCAGGCGCAGCCGTGGGACTCCACCCAGACGGTTCGCCGGGTGGAGGCCGATCACTTCTCGCTGCTGGGCGAGGACGCCGAGGCCACGGCCGCCGTGGTCGAGGACTGGCTCAGGTCGCTGTCCTGACGTCGGCGGGCTCCCCGCCGGGTGCGTCCACCGCCGGGTCCGCCGCCGGGTCCTCCGCCGCGGCGGGCGGGCCCGGCGGCGGGCCGGGCGGGAGTCCTCCGGGCGGCCCGTCCGGGAAGCCACCGGGAGGGAAGCCACCGGGAGGGAGGGCGCCCGGGGGGAGGCCGCCGGGAGGGCCCGCCGGGCCGCCCGCCGCGGGCTTCCGGGTGCCGGGTTCGACGTCCTTCCAGTCCTGCAGGACGCGCAGCGCCTCGGCCAGCCCGTGGCCGGTGGGCGAGTTCTCCGGGTCGACCAGCCACTGCGTCATGATCCCGGTCATCAGCGCCTGGAAGAAGGAGCCGAGCGCCTGCCGGGTCTCCTCCGGCAGCCCCACCGACTCGGGGTGGAAGAGCATGGCGAGGCCCTGCCGCCCCTGTTGGATAGTGGCGGCGAGCGCCTCCCGCACCATCGGTGCCCGGTCGACCTGGGCGAACACCTCGAAGGTGCCGAGCCAGATCGTGCGGTGGCTGTTGAAGTTGTCCACCACCACGGTCCAGATGTTCTCGAATCGCTCCATCGGACCGCCGCTGTAGTCGACGGCCGCCATCGCCATGGCGAGCTGTTCTCCCTGGCTCTCGATCGCCCGGATGAGCGCCTCGTTGAGCAGCGCCTCCTTCGAGCCGTAGTGGTAGCCGATCGAGGCGAGGTTGGTGCCGGAAGCGGCCACGATGTCGCGCGTGGTCGTGCGCGCGTACCCGATCTCGATCAGGCAGCGCTGCGCGCCGGCCAGGAGATCCTCACGATGTCCCATGTTCCGACCCTAACTGAGGGGTCCGCCTCCTGGCGGACCGGTTCATACAAGCGTATGGGACAGGCGATCTACACGGGCGACCAATGCGGATGATCCATACGGGTGATCTACACGGGCGATCCATACGCCCGATCTACACAAGCGACCTATACGCCTGATCTATACAGTCGTATGGGACGTGTGTATATTCCTCCTCGTGACTACTTCGCCTGTGCCGTTGGCCGGCCGCAAGGAATGGCTCGCTCTCGTCGCCCTGATGTTCCCGCCGCTGCTGATCGGCATGGACATCACGGTCCTCTACTTCGCGGTCCCCCAGATCGCCGAGCACCTCCAGCCCAGCAGTGCCCAGCAGCTGTGGATCATCGACATCTACGGCTTCATCCTGGCCTCGGCCGTGATCACCATGGGCAACATCGGCGACCTGATCGGCCGCCGCCGGCTGCTCGTCGGCGGCGCGGTGGTCTTCGGCCTCGCCTCGGTGATGGCCGCCTACGCGAGCAGCGCCGAGATGCTCATCGCCGCCCGCGCCATCCAGGGTCTGGCCGCCGCCACCCAGATGCCGTCGGCACTGGCCCTGGTCCGCTCGCTCTTCCACGACCCCAAGCAGCGCCGCTCCGCCATCGCCACCTGGTCGATCGGCACCGCGGCCGGCCTGAGCCTGGGCCCGGTCCTGTCCGGCGTGCTGCTGCAGAACTTCTGGTGGGGCTCGATCTTCCTGATCAACGCCCCCGTGGTCGTCGTCCTGATCGTCCTGATCCTCGCCCTGGCGCCCGAGGCCCGCCGCAGCCGCGACGACCTCGGCAAGTTCGACGTGCTCAGCTCGGTGCTGTCGATCGCCGCGATGGTCGCCTTCATCTGGGGCGTCAAGGAGCTGGCCATCAACGGCTTCGCCGCCGTCCCGGCCGGCAGCGTGGCGCTCGGCCTCGCGATCGGCGCGGCCTTCCTGTTCCGCCAGGCCCGGCTGGCCAAGCCGATGGTCGACCTCAAGATGTTCCGTCACCGCGGCTTCGCCCCGGCCCTGACGCTCAGCGGCGTGGCGTTCTTCTGCGTCATCGGCTTCGGCCTGTTCAGCATGCAGTACCTGCTGGTCGTGATGGACCTCGAGCCGCTGACCACCGCGCTGTGGACGCTCGCCACCCTGCCGCTGACCGGCATGGCGTCCCCGCTGGCCGCCCAGCTCGTCAACAAGGTGAAGCCCGCCTACGTCTTCGCCGCCTCCTTCCTGATGATCGCCGCCGGCTTCGGCTGCATGACGATGCTGACCACCGGCAAGAACCTGGTCCTGTGCCTGGTCGGAGTCGCCCTGATCAGCGCCGGCTCCTCCAGCGTGCTGGCCCTGATGACCGACTTCGTCGTCGCGGTCGGCCCCGCCGACCAGTCGGGCTCGGTGGCCGCGCTGCAGAAGGCCTGCCAGGAACTGGGCGGTGCGCTCGGCATCGCGCTCTTCGGCACCATCGGCGCCGCCCTGTACCGCGACGGCTTCTCCTCGGCGGCGCTCAACGCCCTGCCCGAGGCGGTGCGCGGACCGGCCCAGGACACCCTGGGCGGCGCGGTCGCCGTCGCGCAGAACCTGCCGCCGGCCGTCGGCCAGGGCGTGCTCGACGCCGCGAAGAGCTCCTTCGTCGACTCGCTCGACTTCAACGCCTGGATCGGGATCGGTGTGGCGGTGGCCGCCGCGCTGTTCACCCTGGCCCGGCTCCTGCACGTCAGCTACTCGGGCGAGGAGGGTGCGGCCGAGGACGAGAGCACCGCGGCCGCCGAACTCGCCGCCGGATGAACACGTCGGCCGCCGGGCCCCATCCCGGGGGGCGGAC
>NZ_JBEZUT010000185.1:0-17163 GCF_040636595.1 Kitasatospora sp. NPDC036755 | reverse complement strand
GGGCCACGTTCAGGATGGTGTTGTCGAGGCTGACGATCAGCAGGCTCATGCAGCAGATGGCGAGCACGAGCCAGGGCCGCGGTCGAGCGCGGAGCCGCATCCGGTCAGCGCGGTCAGCGCGAGGACCAGGGCGGTGGCGGGCAGGAGGATGGTACGACGGGACGTCACAGGCGTTCTCCGGAGATACCGTTCTGGGTGGATGCCGCCCGTCACCGTAGCGCACCGTGGTCGAACGGAGGTCCGCTTTCCGGCCGGGAGAGGAAGGGGTCCGGGCCACCGATACACTCACACGGTCCAACCACCGCAGGTCATCAGGAAATCCGACCGGTACGGCAGCGTGCCGCCGGCAAGGGCACGAGGGAAACAGAACATGGTCGAGGCCTCCCCCAAGGTCGTTGTGGTCGTCCCCACGTACAACGAGCGGGAGAACCTGCCGGTCCTCGCTGGCATGCTCGCCGAGCTCCCGGTGCCCGATCTGCACCTGCTGGTCGTCGACGACAACTCACCCGACGGCACCGGCGAGATCGCCGACAAACTCGCCGCGGACTCCGACGGCACCGTGGGCGTGCTGCACCGCACCGAGAAGGACGGCCTCGGCCGCGCCTACCTGGCCGGCATGGCCAAGGCCCTGGACGAGGGCGCGGACATCGTGGTGCAGATGGACGCCGACCTCTCCCACCCGGCCTCGGCGATACCCGCGATGGTCGAGGCGCTGCTCACCGAGGACACCGCCGTCGTACTGGGCTCCCGCTACGTCGACGGCGGCTCGACCGCCGAGGAGTGGCCCTGGCACCGCAAGGCGCTCTCCGCCTGGGCGAACCTCTACGTCAACGCGATCCTCAGCCTCGGCGTGAAGGACGCCACCGCCGGGTTCAAGGCCTGGCGGGCCGACACCCTGCGCGCCATCGACCTGCCGACCGTGCAGAGCAACGGCTACTCCTTCCAGGTCGAGATGAACTACCGGGTCGTCAAGCAGGGCCTGACGATCCGCGAGGTGCCGATCCGCTTCGAGGAGCGGATCGAGGGCGCGTCCAAGATGAGCATGGGCGTGCAGGTCGAGTCCGCGCTGGCCCCCTGGAAGCTGCGCTTCAACCGCGAGGGCTAGCGGGCACGGGCGGGAGCGCGGCCGACCCCGATGCGGTCGTACGGGTGCCGGACGGCCCCGGGGGCGGTGTGAACGGCGGATGCGGGGAAGAAGGGCGACATGGCCCTTCTCCCGGAGAAACTCGCGGACCTGGTCCGCCGCGGCGCCCGAGAGCCCTTCGTGGTCCAGACCGTCCGGGCCACCTTCGCGGCCACCATCGCCTACGTGGTGGCGACGCGGCTGAGCAGCGAGCCCGCCCCGCTGACGGCGCCGCTGACCGCGCTGCTGGTCGTCCAGGTCACCGTCTACTCGACCCTCAAGATGAGCATCCGCCGCGTCAACTCGGTGGTGGTCGGAGTGCTGATCGCGATCGGGTTCAGCGCCGTGGTCGGGCTCTCCTGGTGGAGCCTCGGGCTGATCATCCTGGCCTCGCTGGTCGTCGGCCGCTTCGTGCGGGTCGAGGAGTTCGTCCAGGAGGTCGCGATCAGCGCGATGCTGATCCTGGGCGTGACCAAACTGGCCTCGCAGGCCTGGGACCGGGTGCTGGAGACGCTGATCGGCGCCGCCGTCGGCCTGCTGTTCAACCTGCTGTTCGCGCCGCCGGTCTGGCTGGACACCGCCGGGGAGTCGATCGAGGACCTCGCCCGCCGGGCCCGCCAGCTGCTGCTCGACATCTCCGAGGAACTGGGCCGCCCCACCCCGGTGGCCCGGGCCGCCGAGCGGCTGCACGAGGCCCGCAGGCTGGACCAGGCGATCGCCGACGTGGACGCGGCGCTGCGCCAGGCCGAGGACAGCCTGCGGTTCAACCCGCGGATCAGCGAGGGGCTGCTGTCCCGGCTGGTGCTGCGCACCGGGCTGGACACCCTGGAGATCTGCGTCGTCGTGATCCGGGTGCTGGCCCGTTCGCTGACCGACCTGGCCAAGCGGCGCGGGCCCCAGGAGCGGCTCTTCCCGCCGGACGTCGCGGTGGGACTGGAGGAGCTGCTGGCGCACGTGGGCGGCGCGATGGTCAGCTACGCGGTGCTGGTCACCACCCAGGTGAGCCGCAACGCCGAGGAGGCCGAGGAGCGGCTGACCGCCGAACTCGCGGCGGCCTGGACGTGCCGGGAGAACGTCGCCCAGGCGCTGCTGCGCAAGGTCCAGGAGCACCCGGAGGCCTGGCAGTTGCACGGTTCGATACTGGCCGAGGTGGACCGCATCCTGGACGAGATGGACCTGGAGCACCGCAGCCGGCGGCTGATGGAGGAGCTGGACCGGGCCTCGGTGGCGAACCGGGAGCGGTTCTCCCGCTACGCCGCGCTGCGCCGGCTGCTGCGCGGCGAGCGGGTCCGCGGCGGGCGCAGGCCCGTGGAGACGGAGCGCCCGGCGGCGTAGGCCGGGCGCCGTCGCGGGGCCTCGGGTCCCGGCCCCGGGGTCCCGCCCCCGGATCGGGCGGCCGGGCTGGGCCGCCGGGTGGGTCAGGGCATCAGCCAGGGCTGCTGCGGCAGCGGGTGGCCGGTCTCCAGGTAGGTCTTGAGGTTGGCGAGCACCGCCGACCAGCCCTGCTCCGCGTCCGCCCGCGCGGTCTCGTCGGCGAGGTTCTCGTGGGTCACGGTCAGCCTGGTGAGGTCCTGCCAGCCCTGGATCTCCATGGTGACCCGGGAGGGCCAGCCGCCGCGCTCCTCCTGCGGCCCGGCCCAGGTGGTGACCAGCAGGTGCGGGCGGTCGACCGCCTCCACGGTGCCGATGACGTCGGCGATGCCGGAGCCGTCGGTCCGCTGGTGCTCCCAAGGCGCGCCGAGCAGCCAGGTGGAGACGTTGCGATGGCCCCAGTAGAGCCCCGACTCGTCGGCGTTGGTGAGCGCGTGCCAGACCCGCTCCGGCGTGGCCCGCAGGTAGGTGATGCCGCGGTGGCTGAGGGGGGCGGTCACGCGCTCACCCCTCGGCCGCGTCGAGCAGCGGTTGGATCTCGATCTTCTGCATCCGCAGCATGGCCGCGAAGACGCGGTCCGCCCTGGCCCGGTCCTCGCCCGCGACCAGGTCGAGCAGCACCCGGGGGGTGATCTGCCAGGAGAGGCCGTAGCGGTCCTTGAGCCAGCCGCACGGGCCGGGCCGGCCGCCGTCCGCGGTGAGTGCCGTCCAGAGCCGGTCGACCTCCCGCTGGTCTTCGCACTCCACCTGGAGCGAGATCGCCTCGGTGAAGTGGAACTCGGGGCCCCCGTTGAGGGCGACGTACGCCCGGCCGGCGAGCTCGAACTCGACGGTCATCACCGTGCCCGCCGGGCGCGGGCCGGAGTCGCCGTAGTGGGTGGTCCTGGTGACCCGGGAGTCGGGGAGCAGCGAGGTGTAGAAGGCGGCGGCCGCTTCGGCCTGGTCGTCGAACCAGAGGCAGGTGGTGATTTTCTGCATGCGCCCGACGGTAACGGCGCGGTCCGTCGGCGCGGCCGAGCCACGGCCGGGGGTCACCGGATCGGCGCCCCCGGCCGGCGGTCCCCGCGTCAGTGCACCCAGCCCGCGTAGCGCTGGACGAAGCGCCGGCCGGTGTGGGCGGTCACGACGACGTCGTAGCGGCCCTGCTGGTCCAGCGGCCAGGCCAGGTCGGCCTGCTTGCCGGGCTTGACCCAGACGGTCTGCGCGGTACCCGCGAAGTCGTTGGGCGCGGCGGTGAAGGCCACGTCGGTCATCCCGTCGTTGGCCACCTGCAGGGTGAGCTTGCGGTTGCCCCGCAGGTCGGCGGTGACGATCGGCACGCCGATGTCGTTCTGGCCGTCCTGGCCGTCGCGCACCACGGTGCCGGCGAAGCGCCGGACGAAGCCGTCCGGGCCGTGGACGGTGAAGTCGTAGCGGCCGCCGGTGGCGGCGGCGTCCCAGACGTACCGGGCGGTGGCGCCGGGGGCGACGGTGTACGGGGTGCCCGCGAAGGGCAGCAGGATGTTCGGGTAGACGGTGTACGGGAACGCCACCGAGCCGTCGTTGCTCATCGCGCAGGTGACCTTGCCGGTCTTTCGGTCCACCTCGACGTCGGCCCACGGCTGGTACGGCAGCGGGCGGTGCGGGCGCTCGCCGCGCTCCTGGACCGGCATCGCCTGGGCGCCGACCGCCGGGAGCGCGACGCCGGGCAGCTCGGTGCCCGCGTCGGCCCTGGCCATCAGGGCCTTGGTGTCGGGCAGCACCGGGATCGAGTGCTCCGGAGCGGCGAAGTCGAAGCAGCTGGTGAGGTCTCCGCAGACGGCCCGGCGCCAGGCCGAGATGTTGGGCTCGGCCACCCCGGTGACCAGCTCCAGGAAGCGCAGCACCGAAGTGTGGTCGAAGACCTGGGAGTTGACCCAGCCGCCGCGCGACCAGGGCGAGAGCACCCAGAGCGGCACCCGGTTGCCCAGGCCGATGGCCCGTCCCTGGGTGAACTCCTCGGGGGTGCCGGGCTCGGGGGTGGGCGGCACCATGTGGTCGAAGTAGCCGTCGTTCTCGTCGTACATCACCAGGAAGACGGTGTGCCGCCAGACCTCCGGGTTGGACATCAGCGACTGCAGGGCCTGGTCGACCCAGTGCGCGCCGTAGGCCGGACCGGCCTCCGGGTGCTCGGAGAACAGGTAGGGCGCGACCAGCCAGGAGACGGTCGGCAGGGTCCCGTCCTTGCAGTGGCGGTCGAAGTCGGTGGGGTCGAACCTGGTCATCGCGTTGACGTACCGCGGGTCGTCGTGCGGGAAGGCGTGGAACTGCTTGAAGTAGGAGAGGGCGTTGTCGTCGTAGTCGCCGGTGCGGTCGTCCTTGCTGGGGTTGTGGTAGACGCGCCAGCTGACTCCGGCCGCCTCCAGGCGCTCGGCGTAGGTGGTCCAGTCGGCGACGGGGTTGTCGGTGACCGGGGTGTTGTCGATCCACGGGCCGGTGGTGCCGTCCCGGCCGGGCCCCGCGGTGCCGGTCCACAGGTAGAGGCGGTTGGGGTCGGTCGGGCCGGCCAGCGAGGTGAAGTAGGCGTCGCAGACGGTGAACGCGTCGGCCAGGGCGTACTGGTAGGGGATGTCGTCCCGGGTGAAGTAGCCCATGGTGCGCTCGCCCTTGGCGGCGATCCACTTGTTCATCGCGCCGTTGTTGATGGCCTGGTGGCCGGTGGCCCAGTCGTGCGGCAGGCCTCCGGCGTTCTGCGCGTTGTACTTCGCGGTGTCCATCCGGTACGGCAGCATCGCGCCGCCGTCGCTGCGCCGGCTGTCGGGCTGGCGGAACACGTCGGTGCCGTCCGGGAACTGGAGCGCCTGCTTGTCGCCGAAGCCGCGGACGCCGGCCAGGGTGCCGAAGTAGTGGTCGAAGGAACGGTTCTCCTGCATCAGGACGACGACGTGCCGGACGTCCTTGATGGTGCCGGTGAGCGGGGCGCCGGGAGCGGCGGCGGGGGCCGGGGCACCGGGGGCCGGGGCGGCTGCGGCCCGGGCGGCCGTCAGGCCGGTCAGTGCGGTGGCGCCGGCGGCCGCGGTGGCGCCCACGAAGGTGCGGCGGGAGAGCTCGGGCATGACGAACTGGCCTCTCGGGGCTGGTGGTTGGGGAGCCGGTGAGCTCAGAGCTGGAAGGTGGCGACCGCGGCGGCGGTGTCGGAGGGCCACTCGTTGGCGGCGGAGCCGGGCTCGGGCTGCGGCCAGTCGGCGACCAGGGTGTGCGCCTCCACCAGCTTCAGCGGACCCGCGTACTGCACGTAGTCGACGCGGTCCTGAGGCTCGGGGCGGTCACCGCGCCGCTTGCGGGTGGGCGACCAGGTGTGGCCCGGGGCCTTGACCGGGTCGCGGTTCTCCTCGCGGAAGGTGTCGGTGAGTCCGGCGCCCTGCAGGGCCACGGTGACCGGCCAGGCGAGCGCGCCGACCCCCTGGTGGGCGGCGGCGGTGGCGGCCGTCCAGTCCCGGTGCGAGGGCGAGGAGAGCGCGCCGGCCAGCACCACCGGGACGCGCCGGGCGATGTCCGCACGGACCGCGGCGGCCAGCGCCCTGGCCTGCCTCAGCCGCAGCGAGCCGTTCTCCGCGGCTTCCACCTCGGCGGCGGACCGGCCGTCCTGGACGGCGTACGGGCCGTAGCCCGTCTCGTCCAGGTGGGCGGCCCAGAACCGAACGCTGCGGCCGCCGGGCAGTCGCAGGGTGGCCGCGGCGGCGGGCAGTTCGGCGGTCACCGGGGTGACGTCGGCGAGCGGGTGGCGGCTGAGGATGCCGATGCTGCCCGGGCTCTGGTAGGCGTACCAGCCGAGGGCGTCGGCCAGGGTCTTGGCCCGCTCCCCCGCGGTCTCCTGGAGGGCCAGCACGTCCAACCCCTGGGCGAGGACCACCCGCAGCTGCTTCTCCAACGCGTCGGTGTACGCCGAGCCCGCGTCGTGCAGGTTCCAGCTGGCGGCCTTGAGGCGCGGCGGGGCGGCCGGGTCCACCACCGGGACGAGGACGGTGACGGTGTCGGTGGCGCCCGCGCTGTCCTTGACGCCGACGACCACCGGCTCGGGGTTCTTGCCCGGGGCCGCGGGGGCGGTGCCGGTGAGCGTGCCGTCGGCACTGACGGAGGCCCAGGCCGGGCCGCCGACCTTGCGGTAGCCGGCGGAGCCGGCCGGGTTGCCGGCCGGGCGGGACCAGAGGCCGCCGATCCTGACCGTCACCGCGGCGCCCGGGGCGACGGGCGTGGCGGTGAACGCGTCGACGGCGGCGTGCGGGCGGACGACGGCGGGCTTCGGGCGGAAGCTGAACGGCTCGGTCCTGGCGAGGATGCCATAGCCGTCCTTGGCCAGCAGGTAGGCGGTGTACGGGCCGCCGGTCAGCGCGGAGGTGTCGAGCTGGACGTCGCCCGAGGCGGCGGCGGTGTACTTCCACAGCAGCGAACCACCGGTGCCGGGCCGGCGGTCGCCGTCGTAGATGCCGACCCAGTTCTTGGCGTCGGGGGCGTCGGTGGTCCAGTGGAAGGTCAGCCGGTCGCCTTCGGTGGGGTTGTTGGAGGAGCTGAGCGTCAGGGCGCTGCCTGCGGCCACGGTTGTCCTGTCCGCCGCCCGGCGCCGGATCCGCCGGGGGACGGTTCGCCGGGGCCGGGTACGGCTGGTCACGGAGACTGGGAGAAAGGGAGCGCGCCACAGTTGGCTGTACAACTGCGGGCGGCGCCCTCATTCACCCGAAGACCGGCGACCGGGGCGTGAACGACGCGTGACGGAGTGTCGGGCGGCGTGGGAACTTCGGTGGGCGGCGGTGGTTCGGGGGCGACACGGACGCGCGGGCGGAGCCGCCCCGGCGGAGGTGCGGGCAGAGGTGCCGGCGGACGCGCGGGCAAAGGTACGGGACAAGGGCCTTCCGCCGCCCTGCCGCGAGCACGCGACGGGGGCTGCGGCGGAGCGATCCACCGCAGCCCCCGTCGGGCCGTACTCCCGAACCCCGTGCCGCCGGTCAGGCCAGGGCGAGGAAGAGCTTCTCCAGCTCGGCCTCGCTCATCGGCGGGGCACCCTCGTCGGCGGCGGCCATGCACTGGCGCATGCCACTCGCGACGATCTTGAACCCGGCCCGGTCGAGCGCGCGCGAGACGGCGGCGAGCTGGGTGACCACGTCCTTGCAGTCCCGGCCCGCCTCGATCATCGCGATCACTCCGGCCAACTGGCCCTGCGCGCGGCGCAGCCGGTTCAGGACCGCGCCGACCGCCTCCTCGTCCACCTGCATGTCGGGGCCGCCTTTCACATCGACTGTCGATGGACAAGTGTACCCGGCGGGGTATTCATTCCCGGGTGGCGAACGCCGTGCCTGCCCGGTGACTCCCGGGCAGGACACACCCCGGGAAGGGGCGGGTGCGACGCGACATCGGGTACGACGCGGCGACGGGTGAAGCCTCACCCATGGGTACGGCTCGGTGGGCGGGCGCGGTTCAGCGACGGGCCAGGCGGCGTTCCCCGCCGGCGCCGGTCGCGTAGGGGAGCTCGTAGTGGGCGAACACGGCGGGCTCGTCCTCGGCGGGCAGCACGTCGTCGGTGCCGATCGACGGGGCCTGCTTGACGTGGTTGCGCGGGTACGCCACCCGGAGGTAGTCCGGCCCGGCCACCGCCCCGTCCAGCGGGACGAACACCAGTCGGCGCCGGCCGGCGAAGCCGACCGTGACGGTGGCGAAGAACGGCTCGTCGCTGGCCGTCTCCACGTAGACCGACTCCAGTGAACCGATGCGGTGGCCCTTCTCGTCGACCACGGCGTGGCTCCGCCACTCACGGATGTCCGCCATCGCGATGCTCACGGCCCGACCTCCCGTCCCGGCTGTTCCGCCACTGTTCCACTGCTCCGGCTTCCCATCCTGCGCCGGGAGCGGCGGGCGCGCGCGGCGGGGCAGGGCGCACCGGCCCGCCGCCCCGGGTGGAGGGGAGCCGACGAAAGGGACATACGGGGGTGACCCGACCAACCCGGCGCCAGGGTCATGACCTGGGCTTTAGGCTGTCCGCCAGCAGGGCCGGAGTTGATCGTCAGTGGTGTCTGGTCGGAAGGAACCGCAGCCGTGGGATACGAGAACATGTGGGAGTCCGGCGAGGCCGGGATGCCGGCCGACCTGCGGCCCGACGTGCCGCACCCGGCCCGGATGTACGACTACTACCTCGGCGGGAAGGACAACTTCCCCGCCGACCGCGCCGCCGCCGAGAAGGCGCTCACCGCCAACCCGGAGTTCCGCTCCACGGCCCGCGCCAACCGCGGCTTCCTCACCCGGGCGGTACGGTGCGTCGCCGACCTCGGCATCGACCAGTTCCTCGACGTCGGCACCGGCATCCCCACGGTCGGCAACACCCACGAGATCGCCCAGGCGGCCCGGCCGGGCGCACGGGTCGCCTACGTGGACAACGACCCGATCGTGCTCAGCCACGCCCGTGCCCTGATGGCGGGCTCGGGCCCCGGCCGCACCACCGTCATCCGGGCCGACCTGCGTGAACCCGCCGCCCTGCTGGACGCCGTCCGGGCGGAGCGACTGCTGGACTTCTCCCGCCCGGTCGGACTCGTCCTCGCCGCCGTCCTCCACTTCCTGCGCGACGAGGACGAGCCCCACCAGGCCCTCGCCACGCTGCTGGACGCCCTGCCCTCCGGCAGCCACCTCGTCCTCTCGCACGGCACCGCCGACTTCATCCCGGCCGAGATCCGCGACCGGGTCACCGGCGTCTACGACAAGGCCACCGCACCCCTCGTGGGCCGCTCCTGCGCGGAGGTCGAGGCGTTCTTCGACGGCCTCGACCTCCTCGACCCCGGTGTCACCACCGTCGCCCTCTGGCGTCCCGACACCGTCCCCGCCCGGGGCGCCGACCGCGTCAGCATGTACGGCGCGGTGGCCCGCAAGCCCTGAGACGCGAGCCGGACGGCCCCCCGTCCCGACGGGGTCCATCGGGCATCACGGGGTCCGTCGGGCGTCACGGACCCGGCCCGTCGGCGCCGCCACGGCCGGGCCCGCCGGGTGCGGGCCCGCGCCCGGACCGCTCAGACGGGACGGCCGGGCGGGACCAGGCCGGTCTGGTAGGCGATCGCGACGAGCTGGGCGCGGTCGCGGGCGTCGAGCTTGGACATCGCCCGGTGGACGTGGGTGCGGACGGTGAAGGGGCTGACGAACATCCGCTCCGCTATCTCCTCGTTGGTGAGGCCGGTGGCGGCCATCGACATCACCTCGCGCTCACGGGCGGTGAGGACCGACAGCCGCTCGCTCGTGGAGGTGCCGGACGCCGGCTCCGGCTGGGCCAGGAACTTGTCGATCACGGCCCGGGTGGCGGCGGGTGAGAGCAGCGCCTCGCCCGCCGCGACGGTGCGGACGGCGGCGAGCAGTTCCTTCGGGTCGGCGCCCTTGCCGAGGAAGCCGCCGGCGCCGGCCCGCAGCGCCTGGGCCACGTACTCGTCGATCTCGAAGGTGGTGAGGATGAGCACGCGGGTGCCGGACAGCTCCTCGTCACCGCAGATCTCGGCGGTCGCGCCGAGGCCGTCGGTGCCGGGCATCCGGATGTCCATGAGGACGAGGTCGGGCTTGGTGGCCCGGGCGAGTTCGACGGCCTCCCGGCCGTCGGCCGCCTCGCCGACCACCTCCATGTCCTCCTCCGCCTCGATCAGCAGGCGGAAGGCACCGCGCAGCAGGGCCGGGTCGTCGGCGAGCAGTACCCGGATGGTCATGCGTGGTCCCTGTCCTCTCGGACCGCGCCGCCCGCTCGGGCGGCGCGGTCCTGTCCTTCGGCTGGTGTCGCTTCGGCTGGTGTCGCTTCGGCCGGTGCCGGGCGATCGGTGCGGGCAGTGCGGGCGGCCTGGGCGGCGCGAGCGACGTCGGCGGCGGTGAGGCCGCCCGTGGCCTCGGGGCCGTCGTCGCGGGCTCCGGTGCGCAGCGGCAGTTCGGCCGTGACCAGGAATCCGCCGTCGGGCCGACGGTCGGCGCTGAGCCGGCCGCCGACCGCGCCGGCCCGCTCGCGCATGCCGATCAGCCCGAAGCCGTTCTCGCCCGGCGGGTGCTGGGCCCGGGGGACGGCGCGGGGGCGGCCGGGCGTGGTCGGGCGGCGGTTGGCGACGCTGACCGCGACCCGGCTGCCGGTGTAGGCGAGGGTGATCTCGGCGTCGGCGCCGTGGGCGTGCTTGGCCACGTTGGTGAGCGCCTCCTGGACGATCCGGAAGGCGGTGAGGTCCACGCCGGGCGACAGCGGGCGGGCCTCACCCTCGACGGTGAGCCGGACCGGCAGTCCGGCCCGCTCGAAGGTGTTGATCAGCTCGGGCAGCCGGTCGAGGCCGGGGGTGGGTTCCAGCGGGGCGGGCTCCTCGGCGCGGCGCAGCAGGCCGACGGTGGCGCGCAGTTCCTGGAGGGCCGAGCCGGTGGCGTCGGTGATGTGGCTGAGCACCTCGCGGGCCTGGACGGGGTGGCTGTCCATGAGGTGGACGGCGATGCCGGCCTGGGCGTTGGCGAGGGCTATGTGGTGGGCCACGACGTCGTGCAGGTCGCGGGCGATCCTGATGCGCTCGTCGGCGACCCGCCGGAGGGCCTCCTCCTCGCGGGTGCGTTCGGCGCGTTCGGCGCGTTCCTCGATGGCCGCGAGGTGCGCGCGGCGGTTGCGGATGGAGTCGCCGAGGGCACCGGGCAGCAGGGCCCAGGCCAGGACGCTGATCCGTTCGCCGACCGGGCCGCTGGGGCCGAACAGCAGGGAGATCCCGGTGAGCAGGACGGCGGTGAGGACCGAGGCGCGGAACGCGGTGGCGCGGTCGGTGCGGACGGCGAGGAAGTAGAGCGCGAGCAGCAGCGGGGCGGCCAGCATCGGGGTGAGCCGGGGGCTGCTCCAGGCGAGCAGCATGGTGCAGAAGAGCGTGACGGCGAGCACGGCGCGCGGGCAGCGGCGGTGGAAGAAGACGGCGACGGCGGCGATGAGCGCGAGGGCGCAGGTCGTCGGGTCGGCCTTGATGAACCGCCCGGCGGTCTGGTCGGTGGTGGCGCCGAGGGCGGTGATCGTGAGCAGGGCCACGCCGCCGGCGGCGTCGAGCAGCCGGGGGTGGTCGCGGCGCAGGCGCTGCCAGGTGTCGCTCATGGTCGTGCTCTCCGGGTCGGGGTGCCCTGGCCGCACCCTCGCCGGGCCACGCCAGTTCGTGCCGCGCCGGCCCCGGTGGGGGGCGGCGGGCCGGGTCGGGGGCCTCCGCACGGGCGGTGGCCCCCGACAGCAACGGTAACGGTTGGGCTCGAACCGGTGTCCGGGCCGATTCGAGCCGGGCCAGGCCCGGGCAGTGCCCGGACCTGGCCGCGGTGGTGCCGGGCCGGGCCCGGACGAGTGCCGTCCTAGACGGTGACGGACTCGCGGGCCGGGGTCGGCTCGGGGGCGGTGGTCGCCAGCTTGCTGCCCTCGACGTCCACGTCCGGTATCAGCCGGTCGAGCCAGCGCGGCAGCCACCAGGCGCGGCGGCCGAGCAGGGCGAGGACGGCCGGGACGACCGTCATCCGGACGATGAAGGCGTCGAAGGCGACGGCCGCGGCGAGGCCCAGGCCCATCATCTTGATCATGGGCTCGCTCATCCCGATGAAGCCGGCGAAGACGGCGATCATGATGAACGCGGCGGCGGTGACCACCCGGGCGTTGTGGCGGAAGCCGGTGACGATCGCCTCGCCGGGCTCCTCGCCGTGGACGAAGCCCTCACGGATCCGGGTGACCAGGAACACCTCGTAGTCCATGGCGAGGCCGAAGACCACACCGATCATGAAGATCGGCATCATACTCATCACCGGGCCGGTCTGCTCCACGCCGATCAGATCGGCCAGCCAGCCCCACTGGAAGACCGCGACCACCGCGCCGAGCGCGGCGACCACCGAGAGCAGGAAGCCGAGGGCCGCCTTCAGCGGGACGAGGACGGAGCGGAAGACCACCATCAGCAGCAGGACGGCGAGGCCGACGACCACGGCGAGGTAGGGCACCAGCGCGTCGGACATCTTCTGCGAGACGTCGATGTTCATCGCCGTGGTGCCGCTGACCAGGACCGTCGCCCCGGTGGCCGACTTCAGGCCGGCCGCGTCGTCACGGATGGCGTGCACGATGTCCTTGGTCTCGGCCTCGCTCGGGCCCGTCGCCGGGACGGCGTTGAGCAGGGCCGTGTCGCCCGCCGGGTTGAACATCGGCGGCGTCACCGCGACGACCCCGGGCAGGGCGGAGACCTTCTTGGCGACCTCGCCCGCGGCGGCCTTCGGGTCGGCGACGCCCTTGGCGTCCACCATGACCGTCAGCGGGCCGTTGAAGCCGGGACCGAAGCCCTCGGAGAGCAGGTCGTAGGCGCGGCGCTGGGTGGTGGAGGTGGGCTTGGACTCGTCGCCCGGCAGGCCGAGGCGCAGGTCGAGCGCGGGGGCGGCGAGCACGCCGAGGCCGATCACACCGCCGAGCAGTACCGCGAGCGGGCGGCGCAGGATGAAGCGGGCCCAGCGGGCGCCGCCGTTCTCCTTCGCGACCGGGGCGGCGGCCGCCGCGCCACGGGCCTTTCGGGCCTTGCGGGGCAGCACCTTGCGGCCGAGGAAGCCGAGCAGCGCGGGGACCAGGGTGAGGGCGACCAGCACCGCGATCACGACCGTGCCGGCGGCGGCCATGCCCATCTTGGCGAGGATCGGGATGCCGACCACGGAGAGGCCGGCGAGCGCGATCACCACGGTGAGGCCGGCGAAGACCACCGCGGACCCCGCGGTGCCGACGGCCCGGCCCGCCGCCTCCTGCGGCGTGCGGCCCTCGGCGAGCTCGGCGCGGTAGCGGGAGACGATGAACACCGCGTAGTCGATGCCGACCGCGAGGCCGAGCATCATCGCGAGCGTGCCGGTGGTGGTGGAGAGTCCGAGGGTGCTGCCGAGCGCGGTGATCAGCGCCATGCCGAGGCCGACGCCGACGACCGCGGTGAGCAGCGGCAGGCCGGCCGCGACCAGCGAGCCGAAGGTGATCACCAGGACGACGGCGGACAGCGCCATGCCGATCGCCTCGCTGCTGCCGCCCGCCTCGGGCTTGGCCATCAGCGCGGTGCCGCCGATCTCGACCTTGAGACCGGCGTCCCGGCCGTGCTGGGCCGCCTGCTCCAGGGTGTCGGTGGCGGCCTTGGACACCTCGCCGGCCTTGGCGGAGTAGTTGACCGTCGCGTAGGCGGTGGTGCCGTCCTGGGAGACGGCGCCCTGCATCTTGAACGGGTCCACCGCGGCGGTGACCTGCTCGGAGTGGGCGAGCTCGTCGACCGTCCGCTCGACCACCTGCTGGTTGGGGCCGGCAGTGATCTTCTGGCCGGAGGGGGCGACGAACACCAGGCGCGCCGAGGCCCCGTCGGCGTGGCCGCCGGGGAAGCGCTCGTTCATCAGGTCGAAGGCCTTCTGCGCTTCCGTGCCGGGCATCGCGAAGCCGTCGTCGGGTGCGGCGGGCGCCTTGGCCGCCAGGACTCCGACGGCTGCCAGCACGGCGACCCAGAGGAAGGTCACCAGCCGGCGCCGGACGAAGGCCCATCGGCCCAGGCGGTAGAGGAACGTGGCCACGGGAGAGCGGACTCCTTCGGATGCTGTTCTCGGAAACGGGTGGTGCCACGGCCGGCCGGACGCCCTGGTGGACGCGGTCCGCCGCAGCATGACCAATCCTTGATCGCCGACCCCTGCTCCGTCGTCGTCCCTGCGCAGGCCGTTTGCGTACTGCGGACGCAGTAGGGCCCTCCCCCGCACGGAGGAGGGCACGCCCTACCCCGGAAGCAGTGCCCGGACCTGCGACGGAAGCAGATCCGGTCACCCGTGCGGGCGGCGACGGCGGGCCGCGGACCGGTGGGCGAAGTAGCGTGATGTGCCTGACCCGTCCGCTGACGTGCGGTTCGGGATGATCCGACCCGATCGGTGCTGCTTTCGCAGCCCGCCGCCGGAGGTGCCCATGGGCGTTCCAGCCGCCCGCATCGTGTTCGACGAGAGCGACCGCGCGGCCGTCGCCGAAGCGGTGACGGAGATGCTCACCACCGGCGCGCTGACCCTCGGTCCGTGGACCGAGCGCTTCGAGCAGGCCTTCGCCACCGAGCACGGCGCCTCGCACGCCGTCGCGGTGAGCAGCGGCACGGCGGCGCTGGAGGTGATCCTGCGCAGCATCGACGTCCGGGGCCGCGACGTGGTCGTCCCCGCCGTCACCTTCTACGCGACCGCGGGGGCGGTGGTGCACGCGGGCGGGCGTCCGGTCTTCGCCGACGTCGACCCGGCCACCCTCGCGCTCTCCCCCGAGACCCTGGCGGCGGCGCTCACCCCGGACACCGCCGCCGTCGTCCTGGTGCACATCGGCGGGCTGGTCGGCCCGCAGGTCGACGCGGTGCGGGCGCTGTGCGACCGGCACGGCGTCCCGCTGGTCGAGGACGCCGCGCACGCCCACGGCAGCAGCTTCGACGGGCGCGCCGCCGGGACCTTCGGCCTGGCCGGGGCCTTCTCCTTCTACCCGACCAAGGTCACCACCAGCGGCGAGGGCGGCATGATCCTCACCGAGTCGCCGGAGCTGCGCGACGAGGCCCGGGTCTACCGCGACCAGGGCAAGGGCTCCTTCACCACCAACCACCACGTGAAGCTCGGCTACTCCTGGCGGATGAGCGAGCCGCACGCCGCGATCGGCGCGGTGCACCTGCGCCGGCTGAAGGAGTTCATCGAGACCCGCCGGGCCGTCGCCCGCCGCTACGACGCGGCGCTGGCCGGGCTGGACGGCCTCGACCCGGTGCTCGAACCGCCCGGCTGCCGCGGCAACTACTACAAGTACGTGGCGCTGCTGCCCTCCGGCGTGGACCGCGCGGCGTTCAAGCGGGCGGTGGCCGAGGAGCACGGGGTCCGGCTGTCCGGCGAGGTCTACGACCTGCCGCTGCACCTCCAGCCGGTGCTCGCCCCGTACCGGCGCGAGGCGCTGCCGGTGGCCGAGGACGTCTGTGCCCGGCAGGTCTGCCTCCCGGTGCACTCCGACATGACCGAGGACGAGACGGAGCAGGTGGTCGACGCCGTCTGCGCGGTGTACCGGCGAGTGGCCGGGTAGCCGGAGCGAAGGGAGCAGGATCGTGCGGATAGCCGTCACCGGGGGGTGCGGGTTCATCGGCTCACACGTCGTGGACCACCTGATCGCGGCCGGCCACGAGGTCCTCGCGGTGGACACCACCGACAAGTACCTCAACCCGGACGCCGAGCACGCCCGGCTCGACGTCCTCGACCTCAAGGCCCTCACCGCGGCACTGGCCGGCAGCGAGGTGGTCTACCACCTGGCCGCGATGGCCGACGTCGAGCAGGTGTCCGCCGACCCGGTCCGCGCGGTGCGGACCAACATCGACGGCACTGAGGCCGTGCTGGAGGCCGCCCGGCGCAGCGGCCTGAGCCGGACCGTGCTGGCGAGCACCGTCTGGGTCTACGGCGCCGCCCTCGCCGACGGGCAACTCGACAGCGGCGAGCAGGAGTTGGACGAGCACGTGCCGATCGAGCTGGAGCACAGCGGCCACCTGTACGTGGCCACCAAGCTCGCCGCGGAGATGCTGGTGCACAGCTACCGCGAGCTCTACGGGCAGCACTTCACCATCCTGCGCTACGGCATCCCGTACGGCCCCCGGATGCGGGACGAGCTGGTCGTCGCCCGGTTCGTCCAGGCCGCGCTGGCCGGCCGGCCGATCACCATCGCCGGGGACGGCCGGCAGAGCCGCAACTTCGTCTACGTCGAGGACCTCGCGGACGCCCACGTCCGGGCCCTGTCCCCCGCCGCCGAGGACCAGACCTTCGCGCTGGAGGGTTCGACGGCCGTCTCGGTGCGGGACATCGCCGACACCGTGGACGGGCTGCTGGGGCCCGTCACCATCGAGCACATCGACGGGCGCAAGGCCGACTACGCGGGGCGGCGGATCTCCTCGGCGCAGGCCAAGCGGCTGCTGGGCTGGTCGCCGAGCACCAACTTCACCGACGGCGTGCGGCGGTACGCGGACTGGTACCGGGCCGCCGTCGGCTCGGCCGCCGGCGGCTGACGGGGCCGCCCGATGCCGCACGCCCTGCTGGTCTCCGGCTCACTCGGGCAGGGGCACGACGTGATGGCGCAGGCCTGCGCGGACTCCCTGCGGGAACGCGGCTGGACCACCCGCACCGTCGACGCCATGGCCCTGCTCGGACCGCGCTCGGGCGCCGCCGGGGAGGCCGTGTTCCGCCGGCTGCTCGACCTGCCCGGGGTGTACGACGCCTTCCACTTCTCGGCGCTGCGGCCCGGTGCCCGGCTCGCCCTGCTCGCCGACGCGGCGGCCCGCGGCCGGCTGCTCCCGGCGCTGCGGGAGCTGATCGAGGCGCAGCGGCCGCAGCTGGTGGTCTCCGTGTTCGCCACCGCGACCTCGGCGGTCAACCGGCTGCTGCGGCAGGCGCCGGAGCGGGGGTTCCGGCACTTCGTGTTCTGCACCGACGTGACGCCGCACCGGCTCTGGGTGCAGGAGGGGACGGACCTGTTCCTGGTCACCTCGGAGGTCGCCGCGTGCGCGGTGCGCCGCTACCGGCCGGACGCCGACATCGCCGTCCTGCCGGCGCCGCTGCGGCAGCCCTTCTACCGGCCGCCGGAACGGGCCGCCGCCCGGGCCGAGCTGGGCGTGCCGGCGGGCGCCGGGTGCGTGCTGCTGATGTCGGGCTCCTGGGGGCTGGGCCCGATCGCCCGCACC
>NZ_JBEZUT010000184.1:0-17255 GCF_040636595.1 Kitasatospora sp. NPDC036755 | reverse complement strand
GCAGGGCGAGGTTCGTCCTGCGGGCTTGGAGGGCCGCTCCGACGGCTGCGAGCATCACCACGATGAAGACCCAGAAAAAGGGTTCCTGTGCCGGAGCCCTGCCGGGAGTCCAGCCAGCCCTCCGCGGTGAGCTGGCCGTACGCCTCGACCACGGTGTTGCGGGCGATCCCGAGGTCCTCGCCGAGCGCCCGGGAGGACGGCAGCCGGGTGCCGGGGCCGAGCCGCCCGTCCTGGACGGCCTCGCGCAGCGCGTCCTCCAGAGCGGCCCGCAGCCCGGCGCCGGCGGCCCGCCGCTCGGTGAGGTCCAGGTGCAGGTCGCCGCCGAAGGTGGTCCAGGTGGTGGTCCGGGAGGTGCTCACGGCCCCCATTCTCGCCCGCCGCCGGGGGCCGTCGCCGGGGTCGTTCCCGGCTCGTCCGCGGGGCCGTTCCCGGCTCGTCCCCGGGGCCGCGGCGGAGGCCCGCCGGGGCCTGCCGCCGGGTCACCAGGTGGTGCCGGCGGGCTCCTCGATGGTGGTGTTGACGCGGTTGAACAGGTTGGTCAGCCCGATCATCAGGATGATCGCGGAGAGCTGCTCCTCGTCGAAGTGGCCGGTGGCGGTGGACCAGACGTCGTCCGGGACGGCCCGGCCCGAGCGGTCGGCGATCCGGGTGGCGGCCTCGGTGAGGGCGAGGGCGGCGCGCTCCGCGTCGGTGAAGAACGGGGCCTCGCGCCAGGCGGCCACCGCGTGCAGCCGCTCGTCGGTCTCGCCGTGCTTCCGCGCGCCCTGGACGCCCGCGAACACGCAGGCGGCGCACCCGTTGATCTGGCTGGCCCGCAGGTGCACCAGCTCCAGGACCTTCGGGTCGACGCCGCCCCGGTACACGGCCTGGTAGATGCCCCGGATGCCCGCCATGGCGTCCGGCAGGACCATCGCGGGGTTCTTCATCCGCGCGGTGCGGGTGGTGGTCATGGTGTCCTCCTCATCGGTTAGCGTCCGTCACCGGACCGACGGATCCCGACGCGAGGATGTGACACGGTGAGCGAGGAAACCCCCCACCCCGGTGCGGAGCCGGCCGATCCGGCCGCCCGCTTCGAAGCGGAACGCCCCCAACTGCGGGCGGTGGCCTACCGGATGCTCGGCTCGATCGCCGAGGCCGAGGACGCCGTCCAGGAGGCCTGGCTGAGGCTCGACCGCAGCGACGCGGGCGAGGTGCGCAACCTCGGGGCCTGGCTCACCACCGTCGTCGGCCGGGTCTGCCTGGACCAGCTGCGCTCCCGCGCCTCCCGCCGTGAGCAGCCGCTGCCGGAGCAGGACGGCCGGGTACGGCTGCCGGACCCGGTGGTCGGCGGGTCGGCGGCGCTGGACCCGGTGCACGAGGTCCTGGTCGCGGACTCGGTCGGGATCGCGCTGATGGTGGTCCTGGAGACGCTCTCCCCGGCGGAGCGGGTGGCCTTCGTGCTGCACGACCTGTTCGAGGTGCCCTTCGACGCGATCGCCGAGGTGCTCGGCCGCACCTCCGCCGCCACCCGGCAGCTGGCCAGCCGCGCCCGCCGCCGGGTCCAGGGCGCCACCCCCGCCGCGGACTCCGACGTCGCCCGCAAGCGCGAGGTGGTGGAGGCCTTCCTGGCGGCCTCCCGGGGCGGCGACTTCGACGCCCTGCTGGCCGTGCTCGACCCCGGGGTGGTGGCCCGTTCGGACGGCGGCACGCTGGTGCCGAGCGTGCTGCGGCGCGGCGCGGCCGAGGTCGCCTCGCAGGCGATCGCCTTCGCCCGCTTCGCCGCCGAGGGCCGGCTGGTCCTGGTCAACGGCTCGCCCGGCGTGGTGTCCTTCGCCGGGGGCCGCCCGCTGTCGGTCATGTCGTTCACCATCCACGGCGGCCGCGTCACCGGGCTGGACATCCTCACCGACCCGACCCGCCTGGCCGCCCTGGGCCTCACCCCCTGACCCGCCCGGGGCCGGCGCCGGGCACCGGCACCGGCCCCGGACCGGCTCAGAGCGACAGGTAGACCGCGCTGCCGACGCCGGCCAGGAAGCAGTAGAGCGCGAACGGCGTCAGGCTGCGGGTCTCGAAGTACCTGGTGAGGAAGCGCACCGAGACGTAGCCGGCCACGAAGGCGGCGAGGCTGCCCGCGAGGACCGGGCCGAGGACGCCGGAGTTCTCGGGCTTGAACAGCTCGGGCACCTTCAGCACCGAGGCGGCCAGGATCACCGGGGTGGCGAGCAGGAAGGAGAACCGGGCGGCGTCCTCGTGGTGCAGTCCGCGCAGGATGCCGGCGCTCATGGTGACGCCGGAGCGGCTGATGCCGGGGAACAGCGCGAGGATCTGCGCGGCGCCGATCCAGGCGCCCCGGCCGTAGCCGAGCCCGGTCAGCCGCTGGTCGGAGGCGATCGCCGGGTCCGGGCCGGGCTCGTCGGCGGGGGCGGCGTGTCCGGCCCGGCGGCGGCCGGTGCCACCGCGCTTGAGCCGCTCGGCGCCGAGCAGCACGAGTCCGTTGAGGGCGAGGAAGACCGCAGCCGGGACGGGCTTGCCGAGCGCGTTGCGCAGGGCCTTCTCCAGGGCGAGGCCGGCCACGCCGACCGGGATGGTGGAGAGGACGAGCAGCCAGGCGAGCTTCTCGTTGCGGGTCTCGACCCGACGGTGCCGGATCGAGCCGAACAGCCCTTCGGCGACCCGCACCCAGTCCTTGCGGAAGTAGACCACCAGCGCGAGCGCGGTGGCCAGGTGCAGGGCGACCAGGGCGGCGAGGTACGAGGAGCCCTCGGCGGTCATGTCGAGGTCGTGCTGGACCTTCCCGCCGATCAGCGCGGGCAGCAGGATGCTGTGTCCGAGGCTGGAGACCGGGAAGAGTTCCGTCACGCCCTGGAGCAGGCCGACGCCTATCGCTTCCGGGTAGGTCAGGGTCGACATCGCGCACCTTCGCTCGGGGATCGGTGGCCGGCCGGGGCCGGGGCCCTCGCGAAGCTACTACACGGATGTAGACGTTCGTCAACGACACCGTCGGAAGTTCACCGACCGTACGGCTGCGGGACACCGGGGCCCAGGTGTGCGAGCAGCGCCGCCGCCACGGTGGCCAGGAGGGAGGGGACGGCCCGGTGCGCCGCGTCGCCGAACAGGGCGAGGGCGGCCACCGCGGCCGGCGTGCCCGCCAGCGGCAGGGCGACGGTCAGCACGGCGAGCAGGCGGCGGGGGCGGTGGACGGGGTCGGGACGGGGCACGGCGGGTCTCCTTCGGGCTCGACCCGTGCCACGGTGCCGCCTCCCGCAGCGTCAGGTGCAAGTCCTTTTCCCCGACCCGGTGCGCACCGGCGCGTGCGCGACGGGGGCGCCGAGGGGCGCCGGTCAGTCCGTGGCCACCCGCCGCCACCCCGACCCGTCCGCGGCCACCGGCGCGGCCGCGAAGTCGTAGCGGAGCAGGTCCGGTCCGAGCGCGAGCAGCGAGATCGACGAGGAGCCCCAGATCCGCCCGTCGCCGAAGTCCCGCCGCTGGACCAGCGCGGCGTCCGCGTCCGGCGCCAGGCCGTCCCCGGTGACGATCGGCAGCCAGCCGCCCCAGGCCGCGGCGACCGGCCCCGCGGCGGTCGGCTCGGGCCGGGGTTCGGCGGTGAGGCGGGCCCGGAAGTGGGCGGCCCGCGCGGCCATCAGGGCACGGATCCGCTCGGAGGTGGTCCGGCCGGCGGCCAGGCCCTCCAGCCCGTCGTTGAGCACCACGCTCAGGCCGGCGGGCAGTTCGCGCTCCTCCAGCCGTCCGCCGTCCCAACTGGAAACCCGGGCGCCGTCGGCCCGGACCAGGACGAGGTGGAACGGGTCGTACGGGGTGAGGTCGAGATGGCCGATCCCGTCCTCCCGGACGGCGGTGAGCGGCAGCCGGCCGCGGGTGCGCCGGGCGTCGGCGGGGGCGAGCGGGCCGAAGCCGTTCAGCAGGCAGGCGGCGGTGCGCCGGTGGGGGTCGACGGCCAGCCAGGTGCCGCCGGCCGCGAGGTCCAGTCCGCCGAGCAGTTCGGGCCGGTCCGGCCAGTGGTGGTCCGGCGGCAGCCAGGCCCGGCCCAGGTACTCGTCCCGGACGGACAGCAGCAGCACCGGGACGGCCGCTCCCGGCTCGACGCTGACGAAGGCCGTGCACACGACCGGGCCCCCTGACCTCGTTGTCGACGATCTCCTGCCGGCGATCCTCGCACGGCTGTTCGCACGCCGGAAGTGGCCCAAGGAACGGACGGCCGAACGCACCAGGACGGTGGGCCTCCGCGCTCCTAGGCTGGCGGCCATGACGACGAACGAGACGACGACGGCCGGAACGACGCGCGCGCACGAGGGCCCGGTGCCCGCCCCCGAGCAGCGCCTGGAGATGTTCAAGCTGGCCCCCGAGTACTACGAGGCGATGATCGCGGTGGAGCGGGCCTCCCGGAAGGGCATCGACCCGAAGCTCGCCCACCTGGTCAAGGTGCACGCCTCGATGATCAACGGCTGCGCCTTCTGCATCGACATGCACTCCACCGACGCCGGCAAGCTCGGCGAGCAGGACCACCGGCTGCTCTCCCTGCCGGCCTGGCGCGAGACCCCGTGGTTCACCGCCCGCGAGCGCGCCGCCCTGGCCCTCACCGAGTCGATCACCCTGGTGACCCAGGGCCACGTGCCGGACGCCGTCTACGCGGAGGCCGCCGCGCTGTTCGACGAGACCGAGCTGGCCCAGCTCATCGCGCTGATCGCCACGATCAACGTCTGGAACCGGCTGAGCATCTCCACCCGCATGAGCCCGGCCGCCAAGTGAGCGCCGTCGACCGGAGTGCCCAGCGGGAGAGGGCCCGGCTGCTGGGGGAGCTGCACCGCCCGGGGGAGCCGCTGGTGCTCGCGAACGCCTGGGACGTGCCGAGCGCCCGGCTGGTCGCCGCCGCCGGGGCGCGGGCGGTGGCGACGGCCAGCGCGAGCGTGTCCTGGTCGCTCGGCAGCGCGGACGGCGGCGGCGCCGACCCCGAGCAGGTGCTGGCCCGGACCGCCCAGGTGGTCCGGGCCGTCGACCTGCCGGTGACCGCCGACCTGGAGAACGGCTACGCGGACACCGCCGCCGGGGTCGGCGGGACGGTCGCCGGGCTGCTCGCCACCGGCGCCGTCGGGGTGAACCTGGAGGACGAGGGCCGGCCCGAGGAGGAGGCCGCGGAGCGGATCGCGGCCGCCCGGGCCGCGGCGGACGCGGCCGGCGTGCCGCTCTTCGTCAACGCCCGCACCGACGTGTTCCTGCGCGGGACCGGCGCGCCGGAGGGCCGACTGGACGACGCGGTCCGGCGGCTGAGGGCGTACGTCGAGGCGGGCGCGGACGGGGTGTTCGTCCCCGGGGTGTCCGACCCGGAGACCATCGCCGCCCTGGTCGCGGCCGTCCCGGCGCCGTTGAACGTGCTGGCCGGGCCCGGCGCCCCGGCCGTCGCCGAGCTGGCGAAGCTCGGGGTGGCCCGGATCAGCCTGGGCCCGGGCCTGGCCGAGGTGGCGTACGCGGCGGTCCGCCGGGCCGCCGAGGAGGTGTACGGCCGTGGGACGTTCACCGCGCTCGCCGAGGGCCTGAGCTACCCGGAACTCAACCGGCTGTCCGCGGGCTGAGCGCCGGCCGATCGCGGACCGTGCCGCCGGCCGACCCCGTGGGCCGGGGTGCGGTGGGCCGGGGCGCATTGGGCCGAAGTGCCGCGGGCGGCCGGCCGTTCGGGGGGTCGGCCGGCCGACCGCGGGCCGGTCACCGGACCGGCCCGGGACCGGCCGGTCAGTTAAGGATCTGCCCGCTGAGCCCCGGGTGGCTCATCTGGCCGGTCCCGATCGCCTCGATCTCGTTGGCGGGCTTGCCGACCAGCGGGAGCTTGCCCACGGTCCGCAGGGCGAGGTCGGCGGGGGAGACTTCGAGCCCGTCGGTGAGCCCGCCGGTGGCGTCCGGCGAGGCGGCGGTCTGGGTGGTGGCGGAGGCCGCCGGGACGGCGAGGGCGAGGCCCGCCATGGTGAGGGCGGCCAGGGTGGCGAGTTTCTTCATGCCCTGCCGAACGACCCGGACCGCCCTCAGGTAACCGGTCGGCTCAGACCGTCACCCACAGGGTGCGCACGCTGTTGCTGACGAACGAGGCGATCGGCTCGTTCGCCCGGCCCTCCGCCGGGGCCAGCCCGGGGAAGCGGGTGAACAGGTGGCGCAGCGCCGTCTCGGCCTCCAGCCGGGCGAGTCCGGAGCCGAGGCAGAAGTGCGGGCCGTGACCGAGCGACAGGTGCTTGGCGGGCTGCCGGGTGAGGTCGAAGCGGTCCGCGTCCGGGTGGTGCCCGGAGTCCCGCCCGGCCGCCGCGTACGAGGCCAGCATCGCCTCGCCGCGCCGGATCACCACGTCGCCGACCGCGATGTCCTCGGTGGCGTAGCGCAGCGGGAACTGCCCGACCGGGGAGTCGTGGCGCAGCGTCTCCTCGACCACCGCCGACCACGGCTGCTCCCCGTCCAGGACGAGCCGCAGCTGGTCCGGGTGGGCGAGCAGGGCGCGAACGGCGTTGGTGATCAGGTTGAGCGTGGTCTCGTGCCCGGCGACCAGCATCAGCAGCAGGGTGCCGACCAGTTCGGCCTCGCTGAGCCGCTGCCGGTCGAGGGGGCGGTCGGCCTCGCGGACGGCGATCAGGTCGGTGGTGAGGTCGTCGCCGGGCTCGGCCCGCTTGGCCGCCACCACCGAGGCCAGCAGCGCGTAGAGGCTCCGCTGCGCGGCGACGGCCGCCTCCGGGGTGGCCGAGCTGGAGACCAGGGTGTCGGAGAGCTCGTGCAGCTCGTGCTGCTGCTCCGGCGCGAGGCCGAGCAGCTCGCCGATCACCTGCATCGGCAGCGGGTAGGCGAAGTGCTCCCGGAGGTCGAACTCGCCCTCCAGCGTGGCGACCCGGTCCAGCAGCGCGGTCGTCCGGGCCTCGATGGCGGGGGCCAGGGCGGCGATCCGGCGCGGGGTGAAGGCCTGCGAGACCAGTCCGCGCAGCCGCCGGTGGTCCTCGCCGTCGGCGGTGACCATGCCGGGGACGGTCACGAAGTTGAGCAGCGGCCAGCCCTCCGGCAGCCGCCCTTCCCGGAAGGTGGTCCACAGCCGGGCGTCCTTGCCGACCCGGGGGTCGGCGAGCAGCGACTGGAGGGTGTCGTGGTGGGTTATCGCCCAGACCACCACCCCGCCAGGGAGTTCCACCAGGACCGCGGGGCCGGCCGCGCGGAGTCGGGCGTTCTCGGCGTGCTGGTCCCGGCCGAAGGGGTCGAGTCTGACGGGTTCGGCGCGGTTTCCGGAGTCTGCGGTGGTGTCCATGCGGGCCTCTCGGGGGCTGGCGGGCGGGGCGGGGTGAAGGCGCTGTAGAGCACCGGGAGGGCGTTCAGGGCCCGCGACCACGGGGACGGACGCCAGGTCAACTCGCCTGCGGGAACAGCGAGTTGGAGGTCCGGCAGGCGGTGCAGCAGGGTCTCGACGGCGGTCTCGACGATGATCCGGGCCGGGTGCTGGGCCGGGCAGACGTGCCGGCCCGCGCCCCAGGCGAGGTGGGCCCGGTTGCCGCCGAGCGAGCCCTGGGCGGCGGTCGAGACGCCCTGCGCGGCCGGGTCGGCGTTGGCCGCGGCCAGACCGAGGACGAGCAGGTCGCCGGCGCTGATGTACTGGCCGCCGAGGACGGTGTCGCCGGTGGCCCAGCGGCCGGGGAAGTTCTGCGTCGGCGGATCGCGCCAGAGCACCTCCTCCAGCGCGTCGGAGACGGTCAGCCGCCCGCCGGTGAGGGTGGCCCGGAAGCGCCGGTCCGTGAGCAGCAGCCGCAGGGTGTTGCCGGTCCAGCAGATGGTGGTCTCGTTCCCCGCGACCATCATCACCACCAGGTGGTGCACCGCCTCCTCGTCGGTCAGCGCGGCGGGGTGGGCCAGCAGCCAGGAGGTGAGGTCGGCGCTGGGCTCGGCCCGGCGTCGCCGCACCAGGTCGACCAGGACGGCGTGGAACTCCTGGTTGGCGCGCACCGATTCGGCGCTGCTGTCGGAGATGTCGTTGATCAGCCGGATGAGGTGCGGGCCGGCGTCGGCGGGCAGGCCGAGCAGCTGGGTGAAGACCAGCAGCGGGAGCCGGCGGGCGTACTGGGCGACCAGGTCGGCGGTGCCGTCCGGGCCCCAGCTGTCGATCAGGCCGTTGGCGGCGGCCTCGGTGGTGCCGCGCAGCTGGCGGTGGTCGATCTGGGCGAGGGTGTCGGCGACGGCGGTGCGCAGCCGCTGGTGCTCGGCGCCGTCCAGGTTGAGCAGGGTGGGGCGCCAGGAGGTCATCGGCTGGAGCCGCGAGTCGGTGGCCAGCCGGCCCTCGGCGGGCACCCGCCAGCGCCGCGAGTCCTTGGAGAACAGCGCCTCGTTGCGGGTGAGTTCGAGCAGTTCGGCGTAGCCGAGGACGAGCCAGGCCTCGACCCCGGGCTCCAGCTCGATCGGCGCGACCTGCCCGTAGCGCTCGCGCAGCCGGGCGTACAGGCCGTGCGGGTCCTCGGCGACGGCCGGGCCGTACAGCGGGGTCAGCGGCACGCCCACGGGCAGCCCGCCGGGGACGGTGCCGGGCCGGCCGCCGCCGTGGGCGACGGGACAGCCGGGAGCCCCGGAGGCTCCGGGAGCCACCGGGGGTTCGGGTGCGGTCATCCCTGGAGCTCCAGGATCGAGCTGCGGTGGAGGTGGTCGACGAAGTCGATCAGCAGGTCGTAGGACTGTCGGCGGTCGCGTGCGTCGCAGTGCAGGATCGGCACCTCCGGCAGCAGGTCCAGCGCCGCCCGCAGCTCCTCCTCCGGATAACTCGGGGTGTCCGGGAAGGTGTTGACGGCGACCGCGAACGGGATGCGCTGCTCCTCCAGCCGGCCGAGCACGTCGAAGCTCTCGTCCGGGCGGCGCAGGTCGACCATGGCGATGGCGCCGAGCGCACCGCGCGACAGGTCGTCCCAGAGCGGCCAGAACCGCTGCTGGCCGGGTGTGCCGAACAGGTACAGCGCGAGCCGCGAGTTGAGCGTGATCCGGCCGAAGTCCAGCGCCACCGTGGTGGTGGTCTTGCCGGCGCGGCCGGTGAGGTCGTCGACGCCCGCGCTGGCGGCGGTCATCGTCTCCTCGGTGCGCAGCGGGGCGATCTCGCTCAGCGAGCCGACCAGGGTGGTCTTGCCGACCCCGAACGGACCGGTGACCAGGATCTTGACCGCGCCCTGCACCGACGAGGGCAGGTACTGCGGCCCGTCGGCGGACCCGGCGGCGCCGGTCGTGGCCCCGCCGGTCGCGGTGGCGTCGGGAACGGCTTCGTCGGGCACGGCTTCAGCGGAGTTGGCGGAGGCCAACGAGCACCTCCTCCAGGAGGGTGGCGGGCAGGCGTTCGGCCTGCGGGACGGGCGGGAGCACCTGGACGGCGCCGAGGTCCCACAGGTCTCCGACCAGCACCTTGACGACGCCGAGCGGCAGCCCCAGGTGGGCCGCGACCTCGGCGATGGACAGCAGGCTGTGGCAGAGGTCGAGGATGCGCCGGTGCTCGCGGTTCAGCAGCTCGTGCTCGGGCAGTTCCGGCGGCTCGGGCAGCCCTAATGGTCCGGGCACGGCGCTGACCAGGCTCTCCACGGCCAGCTCGGCCCGGGTGGGGCGGCTGCGCCCCCCGGTGATGACGTACGGCCGGACCGGGCCGCTCACCGGTGGCCCCCCGCCGCGTGGTCGACGCGCGGCGGGCTGGTGAGGTGGGTGCCGATCCGTTCGACCAGGACCTGCATCTGGTAGGCGACCAGGCCGGCGTCGACGGCCTCGCCGGCCACCACGGCCAGGTGGGCGCCGACCCCGGCGGCGACGACGAAGAGGTAGCCGCCGCCGTACTCGATGATGATCTGGCGGGTGGCGCTGCCCGGTCCGCCGAAGCCCGTCGCGACGCCGCGGGCCAGCGACTGCAGTCCGGAGCAGGCGGCGGCGAGCCGTTCGGCGTCGTCGCGGGCGATGCCCTCGCTGCGGCCGATCTCCAGGCCGTCGTTGGAGACGACGACGGCGTGCTGGACCTGCGGGACGGCGATGATGTCGGCGAGCAGCCAGCCGAGATCAGGGGTGGTGGTCATGGAACTCTCCGGAGCGCTGGGGAAGTCGGGGGGAAGCGGGCAGGGAAGGACTGGACTGGGCCTGGGCCCGGACGGCGGAACGGCCGCTGGCGGTCCCGGCCTGGAACATCGCCATGAACGCCTGTGCGTCCCGGGCCGAGCGGTACGGCGGCGCGGGCGGCGGTGGGGGAGCGGCGTGCTGGGCCGGGCGGCCCGTGCGGCCGCGCCGGTGGCTCCGGCGGGGCAGCGGGGGAGGGGTGTCACCGGTGGCGGCGTGCCGGCCGGGTGGCGGGGTCTCCACCAGGGGGTGGCCGGCGGGAGAGGCCGGCCGGGGTCCGGGGCTGAACGCCCGGTCGTCCGGCCCGAGGCCGGGGACGGTGGGCGGCAGCGGCTCGGTGAGCAGCGCGTTCGGCAGCAGCAAGACCACGCGCACACCGCCGTACGGCGAGGGCGCCGAGCTGAGCGTGACCCGGAATCCGTACTGCTCGGCGAGCCGGCCGACCGCGGCCAGGCCCAGCTGCGGCACCTCGCCCAGCCGGGAGACCTCCAGGGTGCTGCCGCCGGCCAGGGCGGCGGCGGCCTTGGCGACGGCCTGTTCCGGCATGCCGACCCCGCCGTCGTCGATCTCGATGACGGCGCCGTTGTGCACCGGCATCAGGGTGACGAACACCTGGGTGCTGGGCGGGGAGTAGCGGGTGGCGTTGTCCAGCAGCTCGGCGATCGCGTGGATCAGCGCCTCGGCGGCGGCACCGACCACCGCGGTCTCGGTGCGGCTGCGCACCACCACGCGCTGGAACGGCAGGATGCGCGACTGGGCGCCGCGGACGACGTCCTCCAGGGAGACCGGTTCAGGCCAGTGCCGGCCGGCCCGCGCGCCGCACAGCACGGCCAGGGTCTGGGCCAGGCGGGCCTGTTGGGCGGCCGCGTGGTCGGCCTTGAGCAGGCCCTCCAGCAGCGCCGGGTCGTCGTGGGTGCGCTCCATCTCGTCGAGCAGCGCCTGCTGGTCGTGGGCCATCACCAGGATCCGGCGGGCGACGCTGAGGAAGGCCCGCTGGGTGGAGGCGGTGTGCTCGTGCTCCTGCTGGACGGCGGCGAGTTCGGCGCCGCGGCGGGAGAGCTCGGTGGCCAGCTGGTCCTGGACGGCCGCGAGTTCGCCGCGCAGCCGGTCGGCGCGGCGGCGCTGGGTGACGGACACGGCGTGGAACCGCGCGGCGGCCACGAGGGCGAGGACGGCGAGCACGCCGGTTGCCGTTACGGACCACTGAGTCATCGTCACGCCGCGAATTCTAGGGTGATGATCCTACGAAGGTGTGAACGGATCTCGCCAAGTGACCGGATCTCGTCAATATCGAGTCAATTCGGCGTCAATCGGCACTCGTTCGACCCCGATCCCACCGCCTGACGAGGCATCCGACCCTCCTGGCCGGTGCCGGTTCGAAGCGTCGGGATCGAGCCGGGTGGCCGGATCCCGTTCTGTGATGTGTGGGGCCTGTGCGCAGGGTGTTACGAAAGGGACGCCTTTCGGTGCAGGGGTACCCGGACGGCGCCACACGCCCTGAGCGGGCCGGGCCCCTCAGCGGGGCACGTCCTGGGCGGGCCAGGCGCGGAGGCCCGTGGTGAGGGTGGCGACGAGGCGGTCGTGGGTGGTGGTGAGGTCCTCGGCGAGCTGGAAGGCCCCGGCGGCGGTCAGGGAGGCGAAGCCGTGCGCCAGGGAGCGGACGGTGCGGGCGGCGTGGATCGCCTCGGAGCCGTCGAGGCCGTACTCCCGCAGCACCGCGATGATCACGCCGACCAGCCGGGCGGCCGCCCGGGCCAGGTCGTCGTCGGGCTGCGGGGCCTGGGGCAGGGCGTTGTAGCGGTGCGGGTGCTCGGTGGCGTACGCGTGGTAGGCGCGCAGCACCGCGGCCACGGCGTCGTCTCCGCCGCGCCCGACGGCCGCCTCGGCGAGCCGGTCGGCCAGGTCCCCGGTGACCCGGACGGCGATCAGCCGCCGCAGTTCGGCGAGGCCGCCGCTGACGTGCTTGTACAGCGAGGGGGTGGCGACCCCGGCCCGGGCGGCGACGGCCGCCAGGGTGAGGGCCTCGGGGCCCTGCTCGTCGATGAGGGTGAGGGCGTGGTCGACGACCTGGTCGGGGGTCAGTCCTACGCGGGGCATGGGTTCGGGCTCTCCGTACGGATGGGGTCGGGCGGACGGGTCGGGCGGGGTGCGGCCGGGCAGGGGCCCGCGGGCTCAGCCGAGTTCGGCGAGGAACGGCAGCAGGGCGTCCGCGGTGGCCGCCGGGTTGTCGGCCATCGGGTAGTGCCCGGACCCCTCGATCATCGCCTTCCGGGCGCCGAGTGCGGCGGCCTGCCGGTCGGCGACCAGCTCCGGCTTCGGGAAGTCGGGGTCCTTGTCGCCCATGACGACCAGCGCCGGGCACCGCACCGCGGCCGTCCAGCCGACCGGCGCCGAGTCGCCGTGGACGTACCCGCGGGTGGCCGCCTTGCGCCCCGGGGTGCGCAGCGCGGCGACCAGCCCGTCCACGTACGCGTCGAAGTCGGCGGGCTTGGCGCCGGGGAAGGCCATCCGGCGCAGGTAGAAGCCCCAGGAGGCCGGCCAGTGCACGAGGGCCGCGCCCAGCAGGCCCATGGCGCCGCGCATCAGGGCGCCCGGCGGCGGGTTCTCGACGAAGGCGTCGATCAGGACGATCCCGGCGACCCGCTCGGGCGCGTCCCCGGCGGCCCTGACGACGGTCGCCCCGGTGTAGGAGTTCCCGGCGAGGACGGCGCGCTCGATGCCGAGGTGGTCGAGCAGGGCGAGGACGTCGCCGGCGATGGCGGCCGGGCCGTAGTCGTCCCAGGCGATCGAGGACTCGCCGAAGCCCCGCAGGTCCATGGTGACGACCCGGTGGCCGGCGGCGGTGAGCAGTGGGCGCAGGTGCCGGTACGCGGCCCGGCTGTCGAGCATGCCCGGCAGCAGGACCACGGGGGTGCCCTCGCCGTGCCGGGTGTCGTCGAAGGCGATCCGGCCTCCGGGGACGGTCAGGTACTGGGTGGTCGGGGTGGTGGTGCCGTTCACGGGGTCCTCCTCGGGCCGCCGGTGCGGGGCATCGGCGGTGCCGCCGATAGCCATAAAGCTAAGGCTAATAGCCTTAGCCGTCAAACGGTCGGCGGCGCACCGGAGCGGACGGGGCGAGGAAGGGGCGCGGGAGGAGTGGACGGGGGAGGAGTGGACGGGGCGAGGAGGGGGCGCGGGAGGAGGGGGCGGTGCGGTGCGGGGCGCGGAGCGGTCAGACCCCCTCGACCTTGAACGGGTCGTGCTCGCTGAGCAGCTTCTCCAGCCGGGCCTGGTCCACCCGGGTGACCATCTCGTTCGACTCCTGCCGGTCCCGGATCACCTTCGCCAGCGTGAACGCGGAGGTGACGGTGTAGAGGAGTCCGATCCCCAGGAAGGCCCGGGTCCACCCGCCGACCGGCAGGTAGGCGATCCCGGCGGCGAGTGCGGTGCCCGACAGGGCGAAGGACAGGACGGACTGGATGTAGTACGCGGACGTGGTGCGGCTCTGCATCGGTGCGCTCATGGCGTCAGGATGCGGCCGTCGGATCGGACCGCACATGAGTATGGGTACTCAGATGGGGCCGTGCATGAGGGGCCGTTCGTTGACGTCCGATCATCTGTCCGCAGGCTGCTCCGAACGGATGGCTTGGAATCAGAGCCTCCTAGGATTAACGTTTGATAACGCAGCGCGGTTGTCAACGCCGTAACCAGACGGCACCGTGCGCCGTCGCCTAATCCCGACGACCGGCCTCCGGGCAGGTCAGGGAGCCGGGGAACCACGTTCCTTGGGGTGAATCGGCGGGGCTCCGGCCCGGCCGTAGGAGACCTTCCTGCTCCGAACCCGTCAGCTAACCCGGTAGGCGCGAAGGAAGGAAAGGAGCGCGTCTCCGTGGCGTCGACGCACACCCCGGCACACCCGGCCGGCCCCGCAGCCGGTACCCAGCTCCTCGACCACCCCGGCACGGACGGACCCGAGCCCTTCGGCCCGGACGACTTCGCCGCGGAGGCCGAGACCAACCGCCACCGGATGCCGCGTCAGACCCGCGGAGCCTCCCCGCTGCTCGGCGTCACCGCCGTGGCCGCCACCCTGGGCGCCACCGGCTTCGCCTCGGCGACCCCGGCCGCCGCCCCCGCCATCGAGGCCCCGGACGAGACCCCGCTCGCCCTCTCCGCGGACCCCGGCCTCGCGCTCGCCGCCCGCATCCAGAGCCAGGCCGACAGCCAGCGCACCGCCGCCGAGGAGACCGCCCGGCTCCAGGCCGCGCAGGAGGCCGAGGCCAAGGCCGCCGCCAAGGAGGCCGAGGCCAAGCGCGCCGCCGAGGAGGCCGAACGGGCCAAGGCCGCCGCGCTCGTCCTCCCCGTGGACGACTACCGGCTCTCCGCCCACTACGGACAGAGCGCCCGCTACTGGGCCAACCTGCACACCGGCCTGGACTTCGCCGCCGACACCGGCACCCCGGTCCACGCGCTCGGCCAGGGCACCATCACCTCGGCCGGCTGGGCCGGCTCGTACGGCTACCGGATCGTCGAGACCCTGCCCGACGGCACCGAGATCTGGTACTGCCACCTCTCCGCGATCACCAAGGGCTCCGGCAAGGTCGCCGCCGGCCAGCAGATCGGCAAGGTCGGCGCGACCGGCAACGTCACCGGCCCGCACCTGCACATGGAGGTCCGCCCCGGCGGCGGTGCCCCGGTCGACCCGGAGCCCTGGCTCCAGCAGCGCGGCCTCAACCCCTGACGCACCCGCGGAAGCCCCCGGGCCGGAGCCGCGGCACCGGCCCGGGGGCTTCCCGCGCGGCCACTCACTCCTCGGCGGGCAGCTGCGCCAGGTACGCCTCGATCTCCTCCGGGCCGGGCTCCGGCGCCAGCTCCGGGAACTCCGTCACCAGCAGCCGCGGCAGCCCCGGCACCGTCCACCCGCCGAGCAGGTCGAGCGCCGCGTCGACCGCCGCCTCCTCGAACCGCCCGAAGTCCCCGGCCAGTTCGTCCGGCATCGGCCGGCCCAGCGCGGTCAGCTCGGCCAGGTTGCGGTAGCTGCGCCGCATCAGGCCCTGCTCCAGCAGCCGCCGCGCGCCGTCCGTGGCCATGCCGACCGACAGCACCCGGCCCGGGCCCCAGCCCTGCTCGTCCGGCTCGTCCAGCCAGCCGGCCGGAGCCAGCGCCTCGAACGCGGCCAGCCGCTCCTCCTCCGGGAGCTCCCCGAAGCCGGCCAGCCAGTCCCGCACCGCCGCCCCGTCCGTCACGTCCACCCCGTACGCGTGCAGCAGCAGCGCGTACAGCCGGGGCCAGGTCACCAGGTCGGCGCGGCGCAGCAGCCCGGCCGCGACCTCGCCCTGCCACTCGGCCTCCGCGTGCAGCCGCTCCTGGCGCTTGGCGTTCAGCCGCCGGGCCGCCCGCTGGTGGTCGACCAGCAGCCGGACGGCGTCGCCGTAGGCGAGCGGGTCCTCCTCGGGCGCGGGTTGGACGTACAGGTGGAGGCGCTCGTACAGCAGGTGCTCCACCGCGCCGGAGGTCAGTTCGGGCCAGCCGTCGTGCATCCTGCCCTCGCCCAGCTCCAGCAGCGCCAGCACCGCGCGCAGCGGCCCCTCGGCCACCGGCGCGCGGCCCTGCTCGGCCGCCCAGGCGAGCAGGTCGGCGGCCTTGGTGCGCGGGGCGAGCCGCAGGTCTTCGTCGTTCATAGTCCGAACGGTAGCCGCCGGGCAGGGATAGGGTCGGCAGCCATGGTCCCCGTACGACTCACCGGCCCGCGACTGGCCGTCCGCGAGTACCACCACACCGAGGAGGACGTGGACGCGCTGCACGCGCTGTTCGGCGACCCGGAGGTCACCCGCCACCTGCCCTTCGGGCCGAGCGGCCGGGAGGACTGCGCCGACCAGATCGAGCTGTACCTGGAGGAGGCGATGGCCGAGGAGCGGGACACCTACCGGCTCGCCGTCACCAGGCTCGCCGACGCCGGGGAGCCGGACGACGCGACGCCGATCGGGCAGGCCTCGCTCACCCTCGAAGGACACCGCGCCGCCGGGATCGGGTGCGTGCTGGCCCGCGGCTCCTGGGGCCGCGGTTACGCCCGCGAGACCGTCGGCCTGCTCTGCGGCCTCGCCTTCGGCGCCCTGGACCTGCACCGGCTGACCGCCCGGGTCGCGGTGGCCAACGCGGCCTCCGTCCGGGTGCTCACCGGGCTGGGCTTCCGGCCGGAGGGGCGGCTGCGGCAGGACACGTTCAAGGACGGCACCTGGTCCGACTCGTACCTCTACTCGCTGCTCGCCGACGAGTGGCCCGGCCCGGCCGTCCCGGGGGAGGGGGGTTAACCCCACCCCGGATCCGCCAGGCCCCCGGATCCCCGCCGACCGGCCGGTCCACCAGACTGGACCCCGTCAGCAGGACGAACGACCGACAGTACGAGGGGCCGGGGGCCGGGAGCATGAGCAGCAGCCGCAGCACGGAGGACCGGGAGTGGGACGTCCTGGGCGGTCACGGTGACGACCCGCGGCCCGGCCGGGCCCGCCGGACCGAGCGGCGGCCGGCGCTGTGGCGGACGCCGTTCTCGGGCTACTACTACCGCGAGGTCGGGTACGCGCTCAGCGGCCTGCCGGTGGCGATCGCCGGGTTCGCCGCCTCGATCGTCATGTTCTGCTTCGGCCTCGGCACCTTCGTCACCGTCCTCGGCCTGCCCGTGCTGGGCGCCCTGACCGGCCTCGCCCGCGGCTTCGGCCGGCTGGAGCGGGCCCGGGTGCGCAACATGCTGGCGCTGGACGTCCCCGGCCCGGCGCCGGTGCGCCAGGTCCGCCCGGGCAACTGGGGCGCGATCACCGCGCGGCTGGCGGACGGGGCAGGCTGGAAGGCCGTGCTGTACCAGGTGGTGATGTTCCCCTGGGCGATCTTCAGCTTCACGGTGACGCTGGTGTTCCTGGTGCTCGGCTGGGCCCTGACGCTGTACCCGCTGTACCACTGGATCTTCCGCGCCTACACCCCCTGGAACGGGTACCGGCTGTTCGACTTCGAGGACAGCGACGGCATCCGGCACGTGTACGAGATCCAGGCGCCCTGGCAGATCGCCGCGCTCTCGCTCCTCGGGGTGCTGCTGGTCTTCCTCACCACGCAGCTGGTCCGCGGGCTGACCAACGTCAACCGGGCCGCCGCCCAGGGGCTGCTCGGCCGCTGACCCGCAGCCCCGGCCGGCCCCGCCCGCACCCCGCCGGCCC
>NZ_JBEZUT010000183.1:0-17280 GCF_040636595.1 Kitasatospora sp. NPDC036755 | reverse complement strand
GAACCCGGACACCCTGCAGAGGTCGGTCAACGGGGTCACCCGGGCGCACAATGGTGTGGAGATCGATACTCCGTACTTCGACGACAACGTCATGGTCCGCGACACGCGGACGCCGGGCCCCGGACCGTTCGGCCGCTCAGCCGGTGAGGCGCCCCGCCGCCTCCTCCTCGGTGAGCGCGTCGATCTCGGCGATCAGCAGCGCCTCGATCCGTGCCGCGAGGGCCGCCGGTGTGCTGCTCTCGAAGACGTCGCGGATGGGGACGTCCAGGCCGATCCCGGCGCGGATCCGCGCGGCGACCCGGGTGACCAGCAGGGAGTCCCCGCCCAGCGCCAGGAAGTCGTCGAACACCCCGACCTTCGGCACTCCGAGGACCTCCTGCCACAGCTCGGTGACCAGCTGCTCGGCATCGGTGCGCGGCGCGACGTACTCCGCCCCGGTGGCCGTCCCGGGGTCGGGCAGGGCCGCGAGGTCGGGCTTGCCGTTCGGGGTCAGCGGCAGCCGGGCCAGGGTGAGCACGGTGTCCGGGACCATGTACGAGGGCAGCCGCAGCGCGAGGTGCTCGCGCAGCTCGGCCGGCCCGGGCTCGGCGCCCGGGGCCGGGACGGCGTAGGCCACCAGCCGCCGGCCGTCGCGGACCAGGACGGCGGCCTGCGACACGGCCGGGTGCGCGGTCAGCGCCGACTCGATCTCCGCGGGCTCGATGCGGTAGCCGCGCAGCTTCACCTGGGCGTCGCCGCGCCCCAGGAACTCCAGCCGGCCGTCCGCCCGCCACCGGGCCCGGTCCCCGGTGCGGTACATCACGCCGCCGGCGAAGGGGTCGGGCAGGAAGGCGGCGGCGGTCAGGTCGGGTCGGCCCAGGTAGCCGCGGGCCAGGCCGCTGCCGCCGATGTACAGCTCGCCCTCGGACCCCCGGGGCAGCGGGCCGCCGCGCTCGTCCAGCACGTGGAGCCTGACCCCGGGCAGCGGGCGGCCCAGCGAGGGCCGGCGTTCGGCGTCCTCGGCGGTCAGCTCGGCCGCCGTGGCGATCACGGTGGCCTCGGTGGGGCCGTAGGTGTTGACCAGCCGGACGGTGTCCGCGTGCCGCCGGCGCCAGCGGGCGACGGTGTCGGCCCGGGCCTCGGAGCCGCCGACGATCACCAGCCGCAGCGCGTCCGGCCAGCGGGTCTGTTCGCCGAGGCCGACGAGCTCCTCCCAGTAGGCCGTCGGCAGGTCGAGCACGGTGACGGTCCGTCCGGAGGGGCCGTCCAGCAGGTCGGGCAGGGTCCGGCCGCCGCCGGGCAGCAGCACGACGCACGCCCCGGTCGCCAGCGCCGGCCAGAGCTCCTCCACGTGGGTGTCGAAGCCGAGGGAGGCGAACTGGACGATCCGGTCGGCGGGGCCCAGCGCGTAGCCGTCGGGGCCCGCCATCCAGTCGACCCGGGCGGACACCGCCGCGTGGTCGACGGCGACGGCCTTCGGCGTCCCGGTGGAGCCGGAGGTGTAGAGGACGTAGGCCAGGCCCTCCCGGTCCACCGGGGCGGGCTCGGCGGCCACCGTCCCCGGCAGGTCCGTGCCGGTGAGGGTGAGGACGGCGTCGGCCTCGCGGACCATCAGGGCCCGCCGGTCCTCGGGGTGGGCCGGGTCGAGCGGGAGGTAGGCGGCGCCGGCCTTCCAGACCGCCGCCAGGGCGACGACCAGGTCGAAGGAGGGCGCCATCGACACCGCGACCACCCGGCCGGCCACCGGTCCGAGCCGGTGCGCCAGTTCGGTGGAGCGCCGGTCGAGTTCGGCGTAGGAGAGGGTCCGGCCGTCGCACTCCAGGGCCGGCGCGTCCGGCCGCGCGGCGGCCTGCTCCGCGAACCGCTCCAGCACCGTGCGCACGGTGGCGGGCGCGGCCGGGCCCGTCCCCAGGGCGAGCAGTGCCTCCCGTTCCCGCGATCCCACGAACCAGTCGCCGTACAGGGGCAGTTCCGGGTCCTCGACGATCCGCGCGTACAGCTCGCGGAGGCGGCCGCCGAGCGCCTCGACGGTCTCCCGGTCGAAGAGCTCGCGGTCGTAGCTGAAGGACAGCGTGAGGCCGCCGTCGGCGGTGCGCCAGCTGTCGAGCAGCAGGTCGGTCTTGGCCTGTTCGAAGCCGGAGTCCATGCTCGTCGTGCGCACGCCCGCGGGCAGCGCGGGCCCGCCGGAGCCGTCCGCGAGTTCGTTCTGGCTCTGGTGGACGAAGACGGCCTGGTAGAGCGGCCCGGCTCCGGTGTCCGCGGGCAGGCCGAGGTGGGCGGCGAGCCGCTCGGCGGGGGCGTCGGGGCGGCTCAGCGCGGCGAGCGCGGCGGACCTGGTGCGCTTCAGCACCTCGCGGAAGCCCGGCTCCCCGGTGAGGTCGGACCGGATCACCGCGGTGCGGTTGAAGTAGCCGAGCAGCGCCTCGTGCGCCTTCTCGGTGCGGCCCGCGAGCGGGGTGCCGACCACGAAGTCCGGGCAGCCGGTCCAGCGGGCGAGCACGCACTGGTAGCCGGCGAGCAGCACCATGAACGGGGTGCAGCGCTCCTGCCGGGCCAGCCGGTCGAGGGCGGCGGTCGGCCCGGGGCCGAGGTCGACGCTGACGAATCCGGCGGGTCTGGTGGGGTTCGCCGGCCTCGGCCGGTCGAGGGGTAGGCGCAGCACGCCGGTGCCGGCGAGCCGCTCGGCCCAGAACCGGAACGCCTCCTCGCCCGCCTCCCCGCCCGTCCTGGCCTGTTCGGCGCGGGCGAAGTCCCCGTACTGGAGCGGGAGTTCCGGCAGCTCGGCGGGGGCCTCGCCGATCGCCTCGCGGTACAGGGCGAGCAGCTCGCGCCACATCGTGCGGAAGGACCAGCCGTCGGCCACGATGTGGTGGACGACGACGCTGACCGCGTGCTCCCGCTCCCCCGCGCTGATCAGGGTCGCGCGCAGCGGCGGCGCGGCGGCGAGGTCGAAGGGCGCGTTGACGTACGGGCGGCAGGCCTCGGTGAAGTCCGCCTCGGTGGCGCCCTCGGGCAGCCGGAGCGTGACCAGGTCGATCCCGGCGGGGGGCTGGACGCGTTGGACGGGCTCCGCCGCGTCGGGGCCGTCGACGACGAAGCGGGTGCGGAGGATCTCGTGCCGGGCGGCCAGGGCGCCGAGGGCGGTGCGCAGGGCCTCCGGGTCGATCGGGCCGGTCCAGCGCCGGTTGAGGTACATGTTGAAACCGGCGTCGTCCGGGTGGAGCTGCTGGAGGAACCAGAGCCGGCGCTGTTCGGTGGTCAGGGGGTGGGTGGCGGTGGTCACCGGACGGTCACCTCGGTCTCGGAGCGGTGCGGAAGGTCGGAGCGGTACGGGCGGGCGGCCTCAGTGGCCCCGGCGGCGGCTTCGGCGACGGCGGCCTCGGCGGCGGCTTCGGCGACGGCGGTGGCTTCGGTCACGGCGGTGACGGCCGCCCGGTCCTGGAGGGTCTTGAGGCCGACCAGGTCGTCGGGTTCGGCGTCGGGCACGTCCCGGTCGAAGTAGCGCAGCACCGGGACGGCCAGGCAGACCAGCGCGAGCGCGGCCATGGCGAGGCCGAACAGCAGGTAGAGCAGTCCGATGCCGCGCCCGTCGCCGGTGCCGATGAGCCGGCCCAGGGTGGAGGCGAGGGCGCCGTCACGGTCCATCAGCGGCTGGAGGAGCCCGGGCCCGAACGGGGCGACCACGGCGAACCCGACCGGCAGGGTGGACCAGGCGACCATGGTGTTGACCGCGATCACCCGTCCGTGGAAGCGCAGCGGCACCTTGGTCTGCACGATGGTCGCGTAGGCGCCGTTGAGCAGGGAGAGCGCGAAGGTCATGCCGAAGGCCCCGAGGGCGACCGTCCAGGTCGACGGGCGCAGCCCGGTGAGCAGGCAGGCCGCGGCGACCGCGAGGGTCGAGAGCAGGACCCCGCGCAGCTTCTGCCGTCGCGGTCCGCCCCAGACGACCAGGGTGATCCCGCCGAGCACGGCGCCGAGGCCGGCCGCGGTGGAGACCCAGCCGGCCGCGGAGAGCGGGGCGAAGGAGAGCACCAGCGGGGTGGTGAGCAGGAACAGCGGGGAGAGGAAGACGTTCAGGACGGCGAAGTACAGCAGCATCGCCCGGAAGTGGCTGCTGCCGAGGGCCCGTCGGAAGCCTTCGCGGATCTCGGCGGAGATGCTCTCCCGCCGGGTGGCGCCCATCACGTCCGGGAACCGTACGGCCAGGGTGACGCCGATGGCGACGGCGTAGCCGGCCACGTCGAGGGCGAGGATGCCGCCGAGCCCGATCGCGGCGAGCAGGCCGACGGCGAACAGCGGGACGAGGAACTGGGCGAGGCCGAAGGCCATCTGGACCACGCCGTTGGCGCGGCCGAGGTAGCGCTTGGGGACGAGCTGCGGGACGGACGCGTTCCAGGCGAGCCGTTGGAAGGAGAGGGCGGCGGACAGTACGGCGACGAGCGCGTAGGCGTGCCAGACCTCCAGGCCGCCGGTGGCGTACAGCACGAGCAGTAGGGCCTGGGTGGCGCCGGCGGCGAGGTCGCCGAGGAGCATGGTGCGGCGCCGGTCCCCCCGGTCGACGATGGCGCCGGCGATCGGGGCGGCGAGGATGCCGGGCACCAGGCCGCAGGCGGCCAGCAGTCCGAACTGGGCGAGCGAGCCGGTGCGCAGGTAGATCCAGACCGGGAGGGCGAACTCGGTGAGCGCCGATCCGATCATCGACACCTGCTGCCCGGAGGCGACGGTGAGGAACCGGCGCATGGTGGGGCGGACGGGTGCCCGCGCGTCGTCCGCGGCCGGCCGTTCGGCGTCGCGGGAGAGCCCGGCCAGCCACCAGGTCGCGCCGTCCGTCCGGCGGTGGCGGTCCTCCCGCCCCGCGGCGATCGACCGGTGGACGCCGGTGACGATGTCCGCGAGTTCGGCGGCCCGGTACTTGAGGTAGAAGTGGCCGGCCTCGTCGAGGACCACCACGGCGGTGGTGTCGGCGATCCGGTGCCACTCGCGGAAGCGCTCCTGGTAGAACTCGGTGGCCGGGTCGCGGTCGCCGCAGACGGCGATCACGGGCGCCTTGATCCGTCCGCCCTCGGTCCCGAACATCCGGGTGAAGTACCGTTCGACGTCCTTGGTGCCGGTGCGGCGGTTGCGGACGATCAGCCGCAGCTGCTCCGGGTCCAGGTCGTCGGTGTCCATCCCGGCGGCGGCCAGCCCGTTGATCATGTCCTGGTCGCTGCGCATCCGGTCGAGGAGCTGGGCCCACCGCTCGCCGACGGCCGCGCCGCGCCCCTTGGGCCGGGCGAAGGGGAAGATGCCGCCGAGGTGGACGGCGTCGATCTCCCGGCCGGCGGCCTCGACCCGGCGGGCGATCTCGACGGCCAGGCGCACGCCGACCCCGCAGTGCCCGTACAGGACGATCCGGCCCTCGACGTTCTCGACGATCTCGCGGGCGCAGCGGTCGGCGACCTCGTCGACGTCCATCGGCTCCTCGCCGAGTTCGTGTCCGGGGACGGCGATGGAGTGCAGCGCCCAGTCCTCGGGCAGGGCGTCGGCGAGCGGCTTGTAGATCAGCGCGCTGCCGCCGCCGTAGGGCGCGCAGACCACGCTGGCGGTGGTGCGGCGGCGTTCGGGGGTGAGCCGGTGCAGCAGTCCGCGCGGCCCCCGGTCGGCGCCCGGGTCGGTGACGAGGGCGGCGAGCGCGCGGACGGTCGGGAAGCGGAAGAGGTCCATCACGCCGACCGGGGTCGGCAGGTCGGGGAAGGCGCGGCGCAGCCGGGCGACGACCTGGGTGGCGAGCAGCGAGTGCCCGCCGATCTCGAAGAAGTCGTCCAGGGCGCCGACCTGGGCGGTGTCGAGCACCTCGGCCCAGATCTCGGCGATCAGGGTCTCGGTCCCGCCCTCGGGTTCGACGTGTCCGGCGGCCTGGGCGGCGTCCTCGGGTTCGGGCAGCGCCTTGCGGTCGATCTTCCCGTGGGCGAGCAGCGGCAGGCGTTCCAGGACGACGAAGCGGGCGGGGACCATGTAGTCCGGCAGGACGGCGCCGAGCGCGGTCCGCAGGTCGGCCGCGGCGGGGGCGCCGGCGGGGTCGGGGTGTTCGAGGTAGGCGACGAGGTTCTGCCGGATCCCCTCGCCGCGGACGGTCACGTGGGCCTGGGTGACGCCGGGCAGGGCGGTGAGCGCGGCCTCGATCTCGCCGGGTTCGACCCGGTAGCCGCGGACCTTGATCTGGTCGTCGGCGCGGCCCAGGTACTCCAGCACGCCGTCCGCGCGCCGGCGGGCGAGGTCGCCGGTGCGGTACATCCGGCCGCCGGCGAACGGGTCCTCGACGAAGCGTTCGGCCGTCAGGTCGGGGCGGCCCAGGTAGCCGCGGGCCAGCCGTTCCCCGCCGAGGTAGAGCTCGCCGGTCACGCCGGGCGGCACCGGGCGGCGGGCCGCGTCCAGCACGTAGCAGCGCGCACCGGCGAGCGGGGTGCCGATCGGAGTGCTGCCCGGGCCGTGCTCCCCGGGGAGGACCTCGTGGACGGTGACGCCGACCGTCGCCTCGGTCGGGCCGTAGTGGTTGAACACGGCGCAGTCGCCCCGGCCGGCCAGGTCGGCGGCCCAGGCCCAGGAGGAGGCCTCGCCCCCGAGCACCAGGGCCCGGCGCGGCAGCAGGCGCTCGACGGGGGCGTCGGCGGACAGCGCGGCCAGGTGGGAGGGCGTCATCTTGAGGTAGTCGAGGGCGGAGGCCTCGATGTGGTCGGCGAGTTCGGCGCCGGCGATGCGGCGCGGCAGCAGGTGCACGCTGCCGCCGGTGGTGAGCGCCAGGTACAGCATGGTGATGCTGAAGTCGAAGGACAGGGACTGCAGCAGTCCGTAGCGGGCACCGGGTTCGATCCGCAGCCGGTCCCGCACGCCGGTGAGGTAGTTGAGGATCTCGCGGTGCTGGACGGCGACGCCCTTGGGCTGCCCGGTCGAGCCGGAGGTGTAGATGACGTAGGCGAGGTCGTCCGGTCCGGAGGTCTCGGCGAGCGGTCCGTCCTGTGCTTCGTCCCGCGGGCCGTCCGGCCGGTCCACGAGCAGTTCGGTGCCCGCGTACGAGGGGAAGCGGTCCCGCAGCCGCGCGTCCGTCACCAGCACGCGCGCGTCGGCGTCGGCCACCAGGTGGGAGAGGCGCGCGGGTGGCTGCTCCGGGTCGAGCGGCAGGTAGCAGCCGCCCGCCTTCAGCACCGCGACCAGGGCGACGGCCAGTTCCGGGGACTGCTCCAGGCAGACCGCGACCCGGTCGTCCCGGCCGACGCCCAGGGCCTTCAGCCGCCGGGCCAACGCGGTCGCCCGCGCGTCGAGTTCGCGGTGGGTGACGGTGGCGTCCTCGAAGACCAGCGCGGGGCGGTCGCCCGCCTGCCGGGCCGCCGCCGAGAGCAGTGCGGTCAGCGTTCCCGGTCCGTCCGCGGGGAGTTCGGGGCCGGCCGCCCACCGTTCGACCAGGTCGCGGTGTTCGGCGGCGGTGGACACCGGCAGGGTGTCGACGGGGCGGTCCGGGTCGGCCGTCGCCGCCGTCATCAGCACCTCGAAGCGCTCGACGAGCCGTCGCACCGTGTCGGCGTCGAAGAGGTCGGTGCGGTAGGTGATCAGGCCGAAGAGCCCGCCGTCCTTCTTCTCCCGCAGGTAGAGGGCGAGGTCGGAGTGGCTGGTGGTGGCCGCGTGCCCGAATCCCTCGGCGGGGGCGGCGGGTGCGGCGGCGGCCGCGCGGTCGCCGTAGTTCTGGTAGGCGAAGGTCACCTGGAACACGGCGGAGCGGCTGACGTCCCGTTCGATGTCCAGGTCGGCGACCATCTGCTCGAAGGGCACCTCCTGGTGGGTGTAGGCGTTGAGCGTGGTCTCCCGCACCCGGCCGACGAGCCCGCCGAAGGTGAGCCCGTCCGTCGGCCGGGCTCGGATCGGCAGCATGTTGACGAAGGCGCCGACCACGCCTTCCAGTTCCCGGTGCAGCCGGCCGGCCACCGCGGAGCCGACCGCGAAGTCCTGTCGGCCGGTGTGCCGGCCGAGCAGCACCTGGAGCCCGGCCATCAGCACCATGTACGTCGAGGCCCCGTGGGCGCGGGCGCACTCGGCGACGGCGCCGGCGAGCTCCGGGCTCCAGTGCAGTTCCACGGCCGCGCCGCCGTAGGTCATCAGCGGTGGGCGGGGGCGGTCGGCGGGCAGTTCCAGGGCGGGGACGTCGGCGAGTTCGGTGCGCCAGTAGTCGCGGGAGGCGGCCAGGGCGCCGCTGTCCAGCCGGTCCCGCTGCCAGCGCGCGTAGTCCCCGAACTGTACGGGCAGGGGCGGGAGTTCGTTCTCGGCGCCGTGGGCGAACCGCTCGTAGAGCAGGTCCAGTTCCCGGTTGAGGATGTCGATCGACCAGCCGTCGCCGACGATGTGGTGCATGACCAGGGCGAGGACGTGGTCCTCGTCGGCGAGCCGGACGAGCAGGGCGCGCAGCAGCGGTCCGGCCGCGAGGTCGAAGGGCGTGGCGGTCAGTGCCCCGATCTCGTCCGCGGCTCTTCGGCCGGGGTCGGGGTCGGGCGAGGCGTCCACGAAGGCGGCGGCGAAGGGGCCCGGGGCGGCGACCAGGACCTCGGCCCGGCCGTCCTCGCTGACCGGGAAGGTCATCCGCAGGCCCTCGTGCCGCGCCACCAGGGCGGTCAGGGCGGCGTCCAGCGCCGCGCGGTCCAGCGGCCCGCGCAGCCGCCGGGCCGGGGCGAGGGTGTACGCCGTCCCGCCGGGTGTGAACTGGTCCATGAACCAGAGCCGTTCCTGTCCACTGGACAGGGGTGGCGCGCTGCCCTCGGGGCGGGGTTCGACCGCCCGCACCGGGGCCGTGGCGCCGCGCAGGCGCTGGGCGAGGAGGGATCTCTTGGTGGCGGACCAGCCGGCGGGCAGGTCCTGGGTGTCGGTCATCGGCAGTCCGTTCGGGCGTGGAGCGGGGAGGGCGCGCTGGGGCGGTCGGCGGCGGTCAACGCGACTCTCGGACGACGGCGGCCAGGGCGGCCGGGGTGGAGGCGTCGAAGAACAGGTCGAAGGCGAGCTCGACCCCGTGGGCGGCGCGGATCCGGGCGGTGATCTGCATGATCGTCAGCGAGTGCCCGCCGAGGTCGAAGAGGTCGTCGTCGGGGCCGAGGCCGGAGGTGCCCAGCACCTCCTCCCAGATCGCCAGGATGCTCGCGGTGAGCTCGTCGGCCTGCTCGCCGCCGGCCGGTTCGGCGGCGGTGCTCGACGGGAGGGGCGGCGGGGCGGGCAGCGCGCGCCGGTCGAGCTTGCCGCTCGGGGTGAGCGGCAGCCGGTCGAGGGCCACGAACTGCCGGGGCACCATGACGGCGGGCAGGGTGCGCAGCAGGTGGTCGCGCAGGTCCGCGTCGGTCAGCGGCGCGCTGCCGGGGGTGGGCACCCGGTAGCCGACCAGCGCGGGCGCCCCGTCGGCCTGTTCGCGCACGGCGACGGCCGCGGCGGTGACGGCGGGGTGGTCGAGCAGCGCGGCCTCGATCTCGCCGAGTTCGATCCGGTGGCCGCGGATCTTCACCTGGTCGTCGATCCGGCCGTGGAACTCCAGTTCGCCGTCCTGCGTCCAGGCCGCGAGGTCGCCGGTGCGGTACATCCGGCCGCCGGTGAACGGGTCATCGAGGAAACGTTCCTGCGTGAGTTCGGGCCGCCCCCGGTAGCCCTCCGCCAGGCCGTCGCCGCCCAGGTGGAGCTCCCCGGGGACGCCGACCGGCTGCGGCCGGCCGTCGGCGTCCAGCACGTACGCCCGGGTGTTGGCGACCGGACGGCCGATCACCACGGCGTCCGCACCGGCGGGGACGTCGGCCCAGGTGGCGTAGATCGTCGCCTCGGTCGGGCCGTACCCGTTGACCAGCCGGTCGAGGGAGCCGCGCAGTTCCCGGGCCAGCGGCAGCGGCAGCGCCTCCCCGCCGACGATCCCGGTCAGCCCGGCCGGCAGCGGCCCGGCGCCGAGCAGCACCCGCCAGCCCGAGGGGGTCGCCTGCAGGTGGGTGACGCCCTCGCGCCGGATCAGCCCGACCGTGCCCGGCGCGTCCAGGGCGGCGCCGTCCGGCGCGAGGACCAGCCGGCCGCCGGTGGTCAGCGGCAGCAGGATCTCCAGCCCGGAGATGTCGAAGGAGAGCGAGGTCAGGCCGAGCCAGACGTCCTGCGGCCCGGAGCCGAGCAGCCGGGCGCACGCGGTCAGGAGGTTCACCAGGGCCCGGTGCCCGATCTCCACCCCCTTGGGGCGCCCGGTCGAGCCGGAGGTGTACAGCACGTAGGCGAGGGTGCCGGGCGCGGCCGCCGCCTCCCCGGCGGGGCCCGGTTCGGCCCGGCCCTCACCGAGCCGGAGTACGGCCGGTGCCGCCGCCACCACGTCGGGCGCGGGCTCCCGGTCGGCGACCAGCAGGGCCGCGCCCGAGTCGGCGAGCAGGAAGGCGAGCCGCTCGGCGGGGTGGCCGGGGTCGAGCGGCAGGTAGCCGGCCCCGGCGGCGTGCACCGCGAGCAGGACGGCGGGCAGGTCGGCGGAGCGCTCCAGGTGCAGGGCGACGACGTCGCCGGGGCGGACCCCGGCCCCGCGCAGGACGGCGGCCAGTTCGTCGGTCCGCTCCACGAGCGCGCGGTAGGTCAGCCGCTCGGCGCCCGCGCTGACGGCGACGGCGTCCGGCGCCTCGGCGGCCCGCTCCCGCACCAGGTCCAGGGCGGTGCGATGGTGCGGGTAGGCGGAGGCGGTGGCGTTCCACTCCTCGGTCACCAGGTGCCGCTCGGCCTCGCCGAGGAGCTCCAGGGTGCCCAGCGGGGCCTCGGGCTCGGCCGTCGCGGCCGCCAGCAGGGCCGCGTAGTGCCCGGCGACGCGCTCCGCGGCCTCCGGCGCCAGGACCGCCGGGGCGTACTGGAGCGAGAAGGCGATCCCCTCGGCGGTGTCGACGGCCTGGAGGTGCAGCGTGTTGCGGGCGGCGCCGTTGAACACCGCGCGGTCCACCCGGGCGGTGCTGCCCGGGAACACCGGGTCGGCGGAGCGGCCGCGCCGGTAGCCGAACGACACGGGGGCCAGCCCGGCGCGCGGCGTCAGACCGCCGACCGCCTCGCCGAAGGGCACCGCGCGGAACGGGTACCCGCCCCGGGCCTCGGCGCGCACGGCCCGGGCGTACGCGGCGAAGGGCGTCCCGGCGTCCGCGCCGGCCGGGGCGTGCACCGGCAGCTCGTTGACGAACAGCCCGATCTCCCCGGCCTGTTCGGGCGTCCGGACGGACAGCGGCACGGAGACCGCGGGCGCCTCGGAGCCGTAGCGCAGCAGCAGTCCGTGCAGGGCGGCGAGCAGGAACTCGAAGACGGTGACGCCGCAGCGCTCCGCCGCGGCGGCCAGCGCCGCCCGCCCCGGCGCATCCGTCCGCCACCCGACCGAGGCGCCGGACGCCGGGGCCGTGACGGCCCGCGGCAGCCCGGGCAGGACGGGATCGGTCGCCGCGGCCCAGCGCGGGCCGTACCGGTCCGCCGCGCGGCGCACCAGCCCGGGGTCGGGCGGGGCCATGGGCGCGGGCGGGATCCGCCCGGGCGCCGGGGCGGCCCCGTCCAGGGCGTGCGCGTAGGCCGCGGCGAGCTCGGCCACCAGGACGTCCTTCGACTCCCCGTCGAACACCGCGTGGTGCACGACGACCAGCAGGGCCGCCGTGTCGCCGGGGCCCCGGTAGAGGGTGAACCGCGCCAACGGCCCGTGCCGCAGGTCGAACGGGCGGGCGGTGTCCTCGGCCAGCCGCTTCTCCCGGCTCCGCGCGCAGTCCCCGGCGGCGTCGACCACGTCGAGGACGGGAGCGGTGCCGGCCTCCGGCACCAGAGTGCCGTCGCGTTCCACGAACACCTGGGACAGCGCGGGGTGACGCTCCGTCACCACGGCGACGGCCCGCGCGAGGGCCGCGGCGTCGACCCGGTCGAAGGAGACCAGGACGGGCATGTGGAACACCCCGTGCGCCTGGCCGAGGCGCTCGGTGATCCAGACGCCCCGCTGGGAGGGCGAGGCCTGCGGGGGGAGGGTGTGCGGCATGGGCGGCTCGATTCGGCAGTCGGTGAATGGTGCGTTCCCCGTGCCCGGGCGCCGGCGTGGCCGGCACCGCGGATTCTCTGGCGGCGCGGCCGACGGGCCGCTGCGGCCTCGACCCTCCCGGCCCGCAGTTCCCCCCTGCGGACGACCGGATCGGCGCCGGCCCCCTCCCCCGAGGAGAGACCGATCTTGGTCCAGACCTGCCGAGAGGTTGGCAGAGAAGCCCAGTGCCGTCAAGGGTCGTCCCGACCTCCGGAAAACACGTCATGCACGCGTCCAACCTGCGGGAACGTGGCCTCACCGACGAACTTCTGATCGTTCGTCATCGTCACACCGGGCCGCCCGGGTGGCACCCCCGCCAGACCCGGGGTCCCCGGGGTCAGCCGAGCGGGCGGCAGAGCAGGGCGGCCGGGGCGCCGTACTGCAGGCGCTGCCAGGTGGAGGCGACGCCCGCCAGGTACTCGCCGTCCGCGCACTGGCCCTTGTAGCGGCCCGGAGCCCAGTCGCTCGCCACCGAGCCGCCGGCGGCGGGCCGGTTGTCGCCCCGGTCGAACCAGAGGGTGCGGCCGGTGCGCGGCAGCGGGGCGGCCGCGGGGGCGCACAGCAGGGCGGCCATGCCCTTGTCGCGCACGCCGTAGCCGACCGCGAAGGCGCCGTCGGGGCACTGGAGCTTGTCGTAGCCGGACGCCCAGTCGCCCCCGGTGACGTAGCGCTCGTCGGTGACGGTGGTCCAGTCGCCGCCGCCGACGGCCGGCTCGCCCGCGTCCGTGCACAGGGCCCGGCTGTCGCCGCGGGCGAGGGCGGTCAGGCGCTGGCCGTCCGGACAGTCGCCCTTGCGGTTGCCGGGGCTCCAGTCCGCGCGGGCGAGCATCCGCCGGGAGAGGTTCTGATCGGCGTGGTCGAGGGCCAGCACGTTCCAGTGGTCCACCGCGGGCACCGGGCCGCTCGCGGCCGGTGCGCCGACCAGCCGGTTCCAGTCGGCGGCCCGCCAGTCCCCGGGGTCGGTCAGGCCGGTGCGGGTGCCGTCCGGGCCGTAGGAGAGCAGCGCCCAGCCGTCCAGCGGCCGGCCCGCGGCGTCGGCCCAGCCGACCAGCGGCCAGAAGGCGAAGTCGGTGTCGTCGCGGACCAGGATGTCGGTGAAGGAGTGCAGCCAGGCCTGCTCCTTCGCGTCGGTCGAGCCACGCCCGTTCGCGCCGAACTCGCTGATCCACACCGGGGCGGTGAAGTGCTGGCCGGCGCCGGTGACGAACAGCGCCTCGTCGTCCACCGCCCGGGCGAGCTGCTCGGGGGTGAGGTCCTGGTAGCGCGGGTCACTGGTGGAGCCCGGGCCGCTGCCCGCGCCGGTGTTGGCCGGGCCGGTGTAGCCGTAGAAGTGCGCGGAGTAGACGAGCTTGCCGGAGTCGATCAGGGTGTGGGACAGGGTGCGGACCGGGGTGAGCATCGGGCGGCCGTGGCTGAACCCCGCGGCGGGGACGCCGTACCAGTTGATGCCCTCCATGACGACCAGCAGGTCCGGGTCGGCCTGGAGGATGCGGTTGCCGGCCTCCTCGAACGCGGCGTACTCGTCGTGGGCGTCGCCCAGGCCCCAGTTGGGGTCGTCCCAGACGTCCCGGCGGACCTCGTTGCGCAGGTCGACGCCGACCACCCGCTTGTCGGCCTTGTAGCGGTTCACCATGAACAGCCAGTCGTCCTCCCACTGCGCCGTCGACTGGCCGCTGTTCCAGCGCTCGTTGCCGTCGAGGCCGCAGCAGAAGCGGTAGCTCGTGGTGTGGTTGTTGAGGACCACCGCGAAGCCGTCGGCGGTGAGCGCGGCCACCACGGCGTCGAAGACCTGGAGCGGGGTCCGGCCGCGCAGCTGGGGGTTGGCGGCGACGGCGGAGTCCGGGACGGGCGTGGTGTCGTGGATCATCGCGTTGGCGAACGGCAGCCGGACGCTGTTGATGCCCAGGCCTCGGAAGTCGGCCAGCAGCCGGGCCACCGGCACCCGGTCCAGGCCCAGCGGGATGTTGTGGGACACCTGGCCGGCCTGGTTGTTCGCCGGGTCGTCGGTGCTGCCGCTGCCCTGCCAGGTGCCCTGCGCCCCGGCCCAGTTGGCGGACTTCAGCTTGAAGCGCTCCCCCCTGGCGTCCACGACGTAGCGGCCGCGGGTGCTCAGCGGGCCGGTCCAGGACGCGGCCGCGGGGGCCCGGGTCCCGTCCTCGGGCGCCGCGACCCCGGGCCCCGCCGCCAGGCCGGCGAGCACCGGCAGGGCCGCGGCCAGGGCGAGCAGTCGCGCCGCAAGACTCTTCATCGTCATCCCCGCTGTGGTGAGGTGGCTCGGGCCCGGCATCCGGCGCACCCGGCGCCTTCGGCGAAAACCGACGATATGACGGAACCCCGGGCCCGGGAAGGGCTCGGGGGCGTCTTGCCGGTCGTTCCCGGGTGGAGGTCAGCGGGCCCGCCGCAGTGCCCGGCGCACCCGGGCCCGGTGCCCGCCCCCGCGAGCGCGGGGCCGGTCAGGCCCCGGCCTCCTGACGGGTCACCGGCGCAGGACCTTGCGGGCGAGCAGGTTGCCGGCCAGCTGGGCCAGCTGCACCAGGGCGACGAGGATCGCGACGGTGACGACCATCACCGAGGTGTCGAAGCGCTGGTAGCCGTAGGTCATCGCCAGGTTGCCGACCCCGCCGCCGCCGACCATCCCGGCGACGGCGGAGAAGTCGATCAGGGCCACCAGGACGAAGGTCAGCCCGAGGACCAGCGGACCGAGCGCCTCGGGGACGAGGACGGTGAGCAGCACCCGCAGCGGACCGGCCCCCATGGCCCGGGCGGCCTCGATCACGCCCGGGTCGACGGAGACCAGGTTGGACTCCACGATCCGGGCCACGCCGAAGGTCGCCACCACGACCATCGGGAAGACCGCGGCGTCCGTGCCGATCATCGTGCCGGTCACCGCCCGGGTGAGCGGCGCGAGCGCGATGATCGCGATGATGAACGGCACCGGGCGCACCAGGTTGATCAGCAGGTTGAGCACCGCGAACACGGGCCGGTTCTGCAGCAGGTTCCCCTTGCGGGTGGCGTAGAGCAGCAGGCCCAGGGCGAGCCCCAGCACGGAGGAGAGCAGCAGGGTGACCAGCACCATGTAGACGGTCTCGCCGGTGGCGTCGACGAGCTTGGGCCGGAACAGCTCCCAGTCGACCTTCATGCCGCCACCGCCTTGCGGGCGTCCGCCGCGGACGTGAGGCCGACGACCTGCGGGTCCGCCAGGAACGCGGCCACCTCGGCCTCCGTGCCGTGCAGTTCGAGCGTCACGCTGCCCAGGGGCCGCCGGCCGACCTCGCTGATCCCGCCGGAGACGAGGGAGAAGTCCAGGCCGTGCCGGCGCAGCAGGCCGGACAGCTCCCGCCCGAGGTCGCCGTCGTGCCGGAACGGGACGGTCACCAGCGCCCCCGGATGCCGCTCGCGCAGCCGTTCCAGCGCCTCGCCGGCGGGCCGTTCGGGCAGGACCGAGCGGACGAAGGCGGCGGTGGTGGGGTGCCGGGGGTTCGCGAAGACCTCGTAGACGTCGCCGGTCTCCACCACCCGGCCGCCGTCCATCACGGCGACGCGGTCGCAGATCCGGCGGATGACGTCCATCTCGTGGGTGATCAGCACGATGGTGATGCCCAGTTCCTCGTTGACCCGCTTCAGCAGGGCCAGCACCTCGCCGGTGGTCTCCGGGTCGAGTGCCGAGGTGGCCTCGTCGCTGAGCAGGACCTTCGGCGAGGCGGCCAACGCCCGGGCGATGCCGACGCGTTGGCGCTGTCCACCGGAGAGCTGCTCGGGGTGGCGGCGGGCGAGGCCGGCCAGGCCGACGAAGCGCAGCGCCTGCTCGGCGCGCTCCCGCACCTCGGCCCGCGGCAGTCCGGCGAGCTTCAGCGGGTAGGCCGTGTTGCCGTACACCGTCCGGGAGTCGAACAGGTTGAACTGCTGGAACACCATGCCGATCCCGCGCCGGTGCTCGCGCAGTCGGCGTTCGCTCAGGCCGGACAGCTCCTGGCCGTCCACCAGGACGCTGCCCGAGGTGGGACGCTCCAGCTGGTTGATCAGCCGCAGCAGGGTGCTCTTGCCCGCGCCGCTGTGGCCGATGACGCCGAACACGCTCCCGCGCGGGATGGTGAGGGAGACGTCGTCGACGGCGGTGAAGGGGGCGGACTTCCCGCTTCCGGGGAAGGTCTTGGAGAGGTTGCGGAGCTCGATCACGGATCAGCCCGCCTTCGCGGCCTTCGCCAGGCCGGCGAGCTCGGCCTGCAGCGCTTCCGGGTCGAGGTCGCTCAGCACCTTGGCGCCCTTGGACTCCTCGGCGGCGGCCTTCTGCACCTCGGGCGAGTGGTAGAGCTCGACGATCCTGCGGTAGGTCGGGTTGTCCTTGTCCTTCGCCCGGGCCGCGATGACGTTGATGTACGGGCGGGTGGACGGGTTGTTCGGGTCGTCGTGGAAGATCGAGCCGGTCGGGTCGATCCCGGCCTGGCCGGCCACCCCGTTGTTGATGACCGCGCCGTCGGTGTCCTCCAGGGCACGCGGGGTCTGCTGCGCGTCGATCGGGGTGATCCTCAGGTGCTTGGGGTTGTCGGTGATCTCCTCGGGCGTGCTCTGGAGGCCCGATCCGTCCTTGAGCCTGATCAGTTGGGCCTGCTCCAGGACGCGCAGCGCCCGGCCCTGGTTGGTCGGGTCGTTGGGGATCGCGATCTGCCCCTTGTCGGGGAGTTCTCCGACGGACTTGTACTTCTTGGAGAACAGGCCGAGCGGGGCGACGGCGGTGGCGCCGATGGGCACGATGTCGGTGTGGTTGGCGGCGTTGAACTGGCTGAGGAACGCCAGGTGCTGGAAGGCGTTGAGGTCGATGTCCCCGGCCGCCAGGGCCTTGTTGGGCAGCGAGTAGTCGTCGAAGGTGACCAGCTCGACATCGAGGCCTTCGGCCTTGGCCTTGCGGGCCAGGACGTCCCAGTCGGAGCTGCTGCCGGAGATTCCGATCCGGATCCGGCCGCCCGCTCCGTGGGAGCCCTTGTCCTCGCAGGCGGTGAGGGTGGCGATCGCGAGGAGACCGGCGATGGCGGTGGCCGCGTACCGGCGCTTGTTGGTGCTCAGCATGCTGGCAACCGTAGGTCAGATTCCTCGATGACCTTGGTTTTGAAGGCCACTGTTCATGAAGGTGCAATACCTCGCAACAGAACGCCTCACACCCACCGGGTGGAGCCGACAGGCCGGCGGCGAAGGGACGGCGCGCGCCCGGAACTCCGGGCGCGCGCCCCGCGGGGGGCCGGTGCAAAGCCAGATGG